>CAVBHV010000140.1:0-2063 GCA_963595385.1 bacterium | reverse complement strand
TCGGCAGACACCGCATTTACCGAATAAACAAAGTAATCTTCCGGAAAATTCTCCACCTCACAAAGGGTAGGCGCGCCATAAGAAATTGCACCTTCCTCAATTTTTAGCGCCACAAACACGCCACTGCGATAATCGGTAACAATTTTTACATTGCTTGGCTCAGCCGTATCATTAGTCGCAGCAATTTCGGCGCCAAACAGAGATATCTCCACCTCAGTAAGTTCCACCGCACTTGTGGCGGAAATTTTTACCACCAAATCTTGACCGTCAATCGCCTTTGCACTGCTAGGATAATCAGCGCCAATGGTGTAGGTTTTAAGATACTCACTTGCCGCTTTGTTTGCAATTGCCACACAAGTTGCACCCGCATACAAAGCAATTTGTACCTTTTCCGCCGCGGTTTTTAGCTCCACCGACAAACTGGCGGTAAGCATATTGCTTTTTACATAAATTTTGCCAATAGTTTTTTCAATAGTAGTACCGCTTTCGTTTACGGTAAAGTTATAGTTGTTTCGCCTCAAACTCGCCACGGCAGACTCTAGTTCGTTTGCGCGCGCGTCCAAGTCAAATAATTCCATATTGTAGTTTTTAGTCATTTCTGCCACCTACCACATCAATTTCCACTGCGTCTAGTAGCGATTTATCCACCACGCCCGAAAAGGTAAATTCAAGCGAAATTTGTTTTCCACAAAAACTAAACTTGCGCGAAATTGGCGCGCCGCCATAAATAGCGCGACTATCTGTTTCTCCTTTTTCGTTTGCAAGCGAAAGGATAATCTTATTAAGCGCTTTGACCGTAAGTTTGCTCAGGCAAATTTTTGCGCCCGAAAAGCCAAACCCACAAAGCGGAAACTTAACACTGCTATGCAAATTATCCGCCGCTGTTTCGCCAAGTTCAAAAAGCCTATATTTCGCCGGCGCATTGGCCGCTAGGCAAATCAAGTTATCGTAGCCACTTGCTCGCACCGCATCAATAGACGCCAAGGCAAACTTGCTCGCCAAGCCAAACCCGCCTTCCATATCTAGCACCAGCAGAGTGTTGCAAACCTTGGCGCCACCATTTAGCGCCGCTGCAGCATAAGGCGAATAACACACCAATAGGTACTTGCCTTTGGCGGTGGTAGCCATACTGCCGTCTAGTATTTCTATGGCCGGAAACACATTTTCGTATATTTTTTGCGCGCTCGCGCCATCAAAAACATAAAAACTTTCAGTGGTGGCAAACACAATTTTGTTGTCAACCACCGCAATGGTGCTATCCACAATTCGCGCCGAAGTGGAAAAAATTTGACTAACCGTAAAGCCGGTCGATATCCCCGACGCATACAGCCTCGTTATGCCGTACTCTCTAAAAATATAAAGATACCCGCCAAACGACACCACCTTTTTAAGGTCACCACGCTCATCGGCAAAATCTATAAACCCCGCGCCCGCCAAACTTAGGTTCCAGTTGGTAATATCAAAGTCACTGGTATAAAAAAGTCGTCGCGGCGCGTTTGGCGATACGGCAAACAACCTTTCATAATGAATGGTCATGCTCGAAATATTTGGCGCATCAATCACCGTTTCAGCAACGCCCGAACCTCGCCACACCGTCAAACTATCTTTGGGTGAAGACAGCAGTAGCACATCTTCACCATTCAAATTGTAATAGGTTGCGGTGGGTTTGCCCGCAAATTTTAAACTCGCAACTGCCGTAAAAGTGGTGTCGGTGCCGAGATTTAACACATAACCTTGGTAGTCGTCATCAAACAAAACTAGCTGATTTTGCTCCGCCACATTTTCACTCAAAAGTTTTCTAAAAAAGAAAACACACGATTTATTACCCACATTTTGGGGCATAAGTAAACTATCGAGCGACCCGTCGCCCGCCAATTTACCCCCATTAAACGCGTTTAAAGGCATATACGATTTGGGCGCGTCGTCAAAATTGCAAAAATTGTAAAAATTATTCATGCAAAGATTGGTATCAGCGACCGCACTTTTTCTGGCATCAAAGCGAGTAAAAATTTTACTAAATTTTTTATGCATCAGTTCCCCCTTAAATTATTAGTCGGTTGTTT
>CAVBHV010000139.1:0-2129 GCA_963595385.1 bacterium | reverse complement strand
GACATAGCACTTGTAAAAATTACATATTATGAAATAAATATAAACTTTTATGTATAAAATGTTGCAAATAAATGCATTTTATGTTATATTAAAAGAAAAAGAGGTAAATCAAATGAAGATAATTCTTAGCAGAAAAGGTATGGATAGCACTTTTGGTAATTTGAGCAACTTAGTCTTTACGCACGACAATGAAAGCGAGTATATTATTCTCCCTATACCCTCACTTTTAGATAAAGCAACTTATGATGATTTAAGAATAACGCAATATCGTTCATTTTTACAAAAATTGTATAATACACCCAAATTTTCGTGTTTGTCTGGAAAACATTGTCATTGTGACCCAAATTTAACTAATTTTTATAATGAAAAAGAGTTTCTTGGTTCGGTTGGACAATGTGAAATTTCACAATCTCACCTAGCGAACCAAAACATAGAGAAAAATGATATTTTTATATTTTGGGGATTATTTAGAGAAGCTCAAATTGATAAAAATCAACTTGATATTGCAAAAAAACAACAGCATATTATGTACGGCTATTTACAAATAGGCGATATAATTGAAGCTTACAAACTCAATGATGATGAGCGTAAGTCATATGAGCAACAGTACCCGTTTTTAATAAATCAGCCTCACTGGAATAAAGATAAATATAAAGTCATTAAAAATAACACAATATACATTGCACGAGAAACTTGTTCTTTTGACAAACATATTGCGGGTTATGGAATGTTTGAAGTCAATCAAAAACTTACACTTACGGCACCCGACTCAAATATTCCATCATTATGGAAATTACCAAAAGCGTGGGAAAAGCAAAAATTAACCTACCATAATGAAAGTTGTTATCAAAATGAATATTTAAGAGCAAGGTCGCGCGGGCAAGAATTTATTTTTGAAGAAAAAACACAAATCAGTGAGTATGCTATATACTTGATTGAACAATTTTCAAAAAATAGAATTTAACGAGTACTATACTTACTTCCCTTAAAATACAAAAAACCGTACAAAAATGTACGGTTTTAATAATGTAAAACTGAAATTATTTCAATTCAACATCAGCGCCAACTTCTTTGAGCTTCTTTTCGATTTCTTTAGCTTCATCAGGAGTAGCGTTTTCTTTAACAGCCTTAGGAGCGTTTTCAACAACTTCCTTAGCTTCTGTAAGACCAAGACCAGTGATTTCTTTAACTGCTTTGATAACAGCTACTTTGCTTGCACTTGCGTCAAGACCTTTAAGAACTACTGTGTAACTTGATTTCTCTTCTGCGGCAGCAGCTGCTGGAGCAGCGGCACCTGCAACTGGAGCAGCAGCAACTGCAACTGGAGCAGCAGCGCTTACGCCAAATTCTTCTTCAAGCAATTTAACCAAGTCGCTAACTTCAACTACGGTCAAACCTTTGATTTCTTCTAAAATGTCATTAATTTTTGCCATAATAAAATTCTCCTTAATAAATTTTAATTAGTTTTTTGTTGCAATCCCATTTAAGCAACGAGCCAAGCCTGATACAGGTCCGTTCAATACACGGCAAAGTCCTGTTGCAGGGGCTTGAAGCATACCAAGCAATTGAGCAATAAGTACTTCTTTGCTAGGAAGATTAGCAAGGGCTTTCAATGCAGTGTCATCAATATAGTTTTGGTCAAGCAAACCGAATTTCATAGAAATTCCTGCTTTTTCAGAAACCTTGTCGATAACGCTTGCTGCATCTGTTTCGCCATTGAAACTAAATGCGACTGCGAGTGTGCCTTCGAGTTTGTCATCAAGGCAAGAAATGTTGAGTTCATCAAGTGCTAATTTAACTAAACGGTTTTTATAAACATGGTACTCACAACCTGCTTCACGAATTTTGTTACGCAAGTCAGTGTCATTTGCAACATTGATACCCTTGTAGTCAACAAACACTACACATTTGGCTCTTGAAATCTTGTCTTTAATGTCTTGTACAAGCTTTTTCTTGTTCTCAAAATTTGCAGACATAACTCAATAACCCTCCCCTATCTAGTTTTTCTAACAAAACAAAATCTCCGTGCCAAATGAAGCACGGAGAAAAAATATTCACCCTCAACTTCACCTCGGCAAGCAACTTTAAGTGATTAGTTAGCAACCACACTTGCGGTCTTTGGCAAAAGA
>CAVBHV010000138.1:0-2131 GCA_963595385.1 bacterium | reverse complement strand
CCTCAAAAACAAAAAATGCACAAAAAAATGTGCAAATTTTATATTATTCAAACCAGTTCCAAATGTACCAAGTTTCAAATGATTTAGCCGAAATACACATTGAAAGTAAGTCTTATCTTTTCCCTATTTTTTGCCTTACTAACTGCAATTTTCGTTATTGACAAAATTTGCAAGTTATGTTATAATCAAAACAATTAAATGAGGCTAAATTAACTGGGTTCGAGTCCCATGGGAGTCCCCAGTTATTTAGTATCAAAGAAATTTAAAAGGGTATAAAATTATGAGTCAAGACAAATATTTTCAAACAAAATATGCAATTATACCAGTACAAAACTTTATCTATAACATTCCCGTTGGTATTCGTTCGTATGTGGTTGGAAAATGCTTTTTTTGTGGAGAACACAAGCGCTTTACAAATCGCGGTGAAGTAGAAATGGGCTACGATGTTGTGTTTATGTGGGACCCAAACAACAGAAAAGACAATATTTACCCTCAATACGAATTAGGAACAAACCGAGTAACAAATATTACCGAGGTAGATAAAATTTATGACACCGCTAGCGAATGTCAAGCAGAAGTTGACAAATTGAACGAAAGTTTATTAGACAAAGATAGAGTTGATTATGGTGTGCGCAAAAGAGAGATTGCAAAAGACACACAAGAGGCTCAAAAACGCTTGGCAATAGACCCTTTTATGCAAAGATAAACTTAACCCCAAATGGGGTTATTTTTTTAAATTGCATTTTTGATAAAAAAACTCCCACCTACTGGCGGGAGAGAGAAAATTTAGATATGTTCCAACCATAGTTCAGCCATTAGCACCTTGAAAACCGCTTAACAGGTTGCTGTGTGGTCGTTGGGGCTGTCCCTCGCACACTCTTTATGGTACTTTAATTATAATCAAAAATTTGCAGAAAAGCAACTATTTTTTACCAAATTTAAAAACTTTTCTTGCTTATTTTTTATTGTTTTGCAAATTGCAAATTTCCCCTATTTTTTAATAGAACAATGTTTGATGTTTTGCTAATTGAAAATTTGATTATTTAAATTTAGTTTGCTTAAATTATTTGCATTAACAAATTGAATATGTTAGAATTATACTATACATAAAGGAGGAAATTATGGCTTCAGGGAAAAAACCGTGGTATGCAACTCTCTTTAACTGCATTTTGACCTTGATTTGTTTGATAGTGTTGATTGTTGGTGGCGTATTTTTATTTTTTAAAATCAAATACAATGTCAATGTATTTACAACTATCGCACAAGTGAAAGTCTTAAATGAAAAAGTAGATGTTGCGGAGAAATTTAAAAATCAATTTAGCGAAACAGATATGGACAGTGCAATGACTATCGTGAACGCACAAGTGGCGGGTTTAATCGTAAAGACCGCCACTGGATACGAAATTAGCACTTCTGGGCTAGAAACAACAATGGAAAATTCGTTTAGTTTGACAGGTAAACAAGTGGGAGCAATCGGCAATGTTATGCTCACACAAACCAACCAAAAGACCGTAAATATAGGCGGAAAGGAATTAACTTACGATTTGTTGCAGGTAGATTTCTTAAATATTGAAGAAACAAAAGCCGATGTTAATATCGTAATCAAGGTAAATATCGACCCTATCAAAGAAGATATGACAGGATTCTTTATGAATATTGTAAAGAAAAATATGCCTAGCGACTTGTACATTTCTTCGACCGTGACTATCGAAAAAGGTGCAACTGCTTTTGCCTACACTGTTACTAGCAAGAGTTTGACTCTAAACAATCTCACAGAGGAGCAAACAGCAAACCTTCTCACAACTATCAACAAGTTTATGAGTTTTACAACAGTGGAAGAAATCAACAAACTCATCGGTGGCTCATTTGCTGATGCAATGATAGGTACAGAAACTAACAAAGGCTTTGCGTACTCATTAAAAACATTAGGCGCAACAGATTATAATTTTGTATTAGATAGCGAAACTGGTTACTTTACAGTTTTACACTAAAACATAAAGAGTTGTCCAAATTTTAGGGCAACTTTTTTATTTATCAGCAAAAAACTATTTCACAAAAGTTTAATTTATTTCTTGATTTATCAAATAAGTTGCAGGGGTTTTGCCTTGCATCTTTTTTATTTGCCGAAAAT
>CAVBHV010000137.1:0-2150 GCA_963595385.1 bacterium | reverse complement strand
TGTTAACACTTGTGAATTTTGCACAAATTATAATAAAAATTTGGTATAGTAAGTAATTGAAACACAAAACATAAAAAATGGAGGTTTTTATGAATAGAGTAAAGTTTAGCACAAAAAAGACTATTCTTGCTATTTTGATTGTGGTGCCTATCGTGCTAGCGGTGGTGTTTGGTAGCCTATTTGCCTTTGGCGTTTTCAATAAAGCCACCGAACAACCTGCTGAGGGGGCGAGCCAGGTAACTAGTGATAATATCACTAATAGTTCGGCTGGTGTCACGCATTTCGGTTGTGTGGAGGTTTATACATCTTGTACTGCAATTGGTGAGCCTTATGTTATTTGGTGGAGAATAAACGGTACAGAAAGTGGTAGCAATACTGATTGGGCTATCCAAGATTCGCAGCTTAACTTAGAGGTGCCAGATGGCTATTGCATAAGCACAAGCAAATGGCCATCTAGCGTAAGTTGTATTATTAAGACTGGTTCTGGTAGCACAAAATCGGCTGCTCGCTCTGATGCAAAGTCTAAAACTAGTGCTTCTGGCACTAGTTATTATAAAAGCACTTCGGCATCTAAGAAAAGTGGTTATTCTGATGATGCTACCTATACAATTTCTAGTTTTCCTAGCGTGTTTAGAAGCGAAGGAACTACTAAGCAGTATGCATATATGTATATAGAAGTAAGTATCAGTGGTATATCTTCAAGTGATTTAACGCTTGTACCTTATACACTAAGTTTTGATTATAATGGTGGTAGTGGTAATACATCTTCTAAAACAGTAACATATTATTCATCAATAGGTACTTTGCCTACTCCAAACGCGTGGACTGGGCATACCTTTAAAGGTTGGTCTTTTAGCACTTCTTCAGTAAGTTACATCTCTTCTAGCACAACATATACAAATACTTATAGTCAAACTGTTTATGCTATTTGGACACACACGCTAACTTTTGATTATGGAGGCGGAACGGACTATACCACGACCTCAAAAACGGTTACGCAGGGTGTTGCAATAGGCGACCTGCCGACTTATGCTAACAGGGGTGACTATGCATTGTCTGGTTGGAAATGGAGTACTAGCGATACTAGTTTTATTAGTTCCACAACTAAATATAATTACAACGATAACAAAACAGTATATGCGGTTTACGAGTCGTGTAGGCTAGTTATCACCATTGATGGTGGTGGTACTGTGTCTGGTGCAACTGCGGGTATATATACTCCAAACACTGACTTTGAGGTAACTGCAACTCCAACGGGCGACTACAAATTCGGTTATTGGGAATTAAATGATGAAGTGCTTACCACTAATCCTTTAAAATTTACTTTAAGCAAAAATATAAATCTTACTGCACACTTTTTTACCACTGGCGTAAAGGCGACTTTGTCCGACAGTAGCAAAGCAATTATGATGCGCTCGGAAGATGGTAGCGACCTTTATATCGTGGTAAACCCAGTGACTGGGTATTATGTTACCGATGTTGTGATAGATGGAATGAGTTTTTATCTTAAATATTACGATGCCTCTCTATACGGAGCGGGCTATGCGTATCAAGTGCATTATGCGGTAAAAGATACAAACAATACAGTAGTATTCTATTTCCACTATGTGTATGGTATCACAAATATGACAATCAATCTAGCACAAATTACTGCACCAGTATATCAAAATCCGCCTAGCGGGGGAGCGAGTATCGAGGGAGTGGCTACATTCGCTACAAACGGCGGTGAAGCGCGCGTAATCGGATTTGATACAAGCGAAGAAATCGAAACAGTGCATTTAAGCGCCGTGCCATTTACTGGTTACACTTTTACTGGTTGGAGTGCGGAAGGAGCAGATTTGTCTAGTTACCGAATGACAGATAATATTCCTTACAGCCTCATAAAAGGCAAGGTGGTGACCGCAAACTTTGCGCTTGTAAAAAACGACAATATAAATAACGAAACCGACAACGATGACACTATTTTATAAAAGCAAATTGATAGATTAATGGTGGAAACCAATGCGCTATATCTCAAAAATTTATATGTGATATTTTAGATGAAAAAGTAACAATGAAAGGAATAAGTTGTTACTTTTTTTGTATGCTAATTTTTTGCTATAAAATATAAAAATATAAAAAACTGTTTAAGTAAAAATTATGCAGTGGAA
>CAVBHV010000136.1:0-2192 GCA_963595385.1 bacterium | reverse complement strand
GTACAATTTTTAAGAAATTTTAAATTTTTTTGGATTTTTTGACAAAAATATGCTAAATAGTGTTAAAATCTTTGAAATTTCATTCATTTTGGAGGAAAAATATGAACAAATTTGGAAAGTATGTTGTTTTGTTTTGTATTGTGGGTGTAATTAGTTTTATTATTTCTTGCGTTGTTGGCTCATTCGTACAAACTGGTAGCGTATCAATAGACGGACTACTAGGCAACTATTCTTTGGCGTTTTTTGCTCTACTTATGCTTGGCTTTATTATATATGTATTAGCAAAAGCCGCCGATGGCAAACCTATTATAGGAAAAAGTAGCAAAGATAAAAAGGACAAGAAGCCAAAAGACCAATTCTTTGACAGTGAATGGCTTACCGAAAAAGAACTCGACAAAAAGTATGATGGTTGCTTTTTTAGAGAATTACACAGCCACGCAGATGGTGTACCTATTAGAGCGCAACTATCAGGAAACGGGATACGCGTAAACCTTTTGCATCAAGTTTGGCATACTTTAGTAATCGGTACTACTGGTAGTGGTAAGACCGCAGGTTTTATTAACCCTACTATTCAAATTTTGAGTAGTACAAAGTCAAAGCCTAGTTTGGTAATCACTGATGTAAAAGGTGAATTATACCGCGACCACTACAACAAACTCGTTCAAGAGGGCTATGAGGTAATGTCGTTTGACTTGCGTAATCCTTTTGCTAGTACTCGTTGGAACCCTATGACAAAGCCTTTTAGAAATTATCAACGCGCGCTAAATTTGAAGCGTGAAGTTTATGTACACCGTAATGACAACCCCGCTGACTGTGGTTTGCAAATCATTGCTGATGTATATAATAATGAATGGTATGAGTTTGAGGGAGTCGCTCACCCAAATAGAGAATCTATCGAAAGGCAACTTAACGCTACCAAAAAGCAACTTATGGATTCTGCATTTGATGACCTAAAAGACATCGCTATTACACTTTGTCCAGTTTCGGAAGGGACAAATGATGCTTCTTGGCAACAAGGTGCGCAAGACTTTATCTTGGGTATGCTTTTGTGTATGCTCGAAGATTCTGCCGACCCTAGACTCGGTATGACTGAAGAAAAATACAATTTCTTTAATCTATATAAAGTATGTAATACAAAAGACCCTGACCCAGACAAACAATATGGTACTTTGCAAAAATATGTACAAGGTCGAAGCAAACTCAGCACTGCCGTAACCCTTGCTGGACCTATCGTAAACAACTCTCCACTCACCGCAAGAAGTTTCTTCGGTATGATTGCAAACGCAGTCAATGTATTTGCTGATAGCGGTGTTTGTTATGCTACAAGTGCCGATGAAATGGACTTTTCACACTTTGCTGATAGGCCAACCGCATTATTTATCAAGGTTCCTTTTGAGAAAAAGACTCGTCACCCTATTGCGCAACTTTTAATCATCAGCCTATACAAGACTTTGGTTGAAAAATCAACTCGCGAAGGATGCGCACTACCTAGACATGTTTATTATGTTATGGACGAATTTGCGAATATGCCAAAAATTCAAAACCTTGATGCAATGATTACAGTTTCGCGTGGTATCGGTATTTGTTTGCTACTTGTTGTTCAAGACTATGCGCAAATTTCAATTAACTATGGTGAATCTATTGCAGAAGTTATCAAATCTAACTGTAATGTGCATATTTTCTTGGGTACTGAAAATCAAAAGACTAAGGAAGAATTTAGTACGCGTTGTGGACAAACTAGTGTAGAATCTAAATCTACTAGCGAAAGCAAATCAAAGGGCGACACAACAAAATCTACAAATGTACAAAAAGTTAGCCGTGCACTCATTACTCCTGATGAATTGGGTTACCTAAAAGAAGGCGAAATGATTGTATCAATGTTTAAAGAAAAAGCATTAAAAAGTCAGTTTACATTCTCATACAAGGCAAGTCATATTTACAACCTTGCACCAGTTGCTGATGCTTATGTAATACCAAAAACTCTTGATGAAGAGCGAGTATTCTACGACATCAAAAACCGAAACAAAATTGTGCTTAACACTAGTGATTTTGATGATTTTTAATCTAAAAGCAGTCCTAAATTGGGCTGTTTTTTGTTTTTAATGCTAAAATTTAAGTTTTTATGTCGTTTTATGTGCGTAATTTTATGTATTTTTTTGCTATTTTTTCAAAAAATAACTACAATTTGGGCG
>CAVBHV010000135.1:0-2218 GCA_963595385.1 bacterium | reverse complement strand
GGGTAGGTAAAAATGAAAAGATATATTTATGAAATTAGGAATGTTGATTGTGCACAATGTGCCAAACATTTGGAAACAAGTATCGCAAGAATTAAAGGCTTTACGAATGTTAGTTACAATTTTGCTACAATGAAACTCACTTTTGAAACGGACAGAACTGATGACTTTTATCAAGAACTCAAACGCGCCGTTTACAATACTGAGCCAGATGCTGAGATTGTACACGACAACTCCAAAGCCTCATCGGTAAAAAAGTTTTTCAATTTAGACTTTTTTATATTTTTGATAGGCGCTATTGTAGGCTTTATTGGGCTTTTTGTGCCTATGCCAGTTTGGACTAGTTTGGTCTTAGTCAGTATCGGTATGTGTTTGCTTTTGTGGAAAACTGCGTACAAAGCGTGCGTACAGTTGTTTAAAAGCAAAAACATCGGTGAAAATTTGTTGATTACGATTGCGGTATTGGGTGCGTTCGGTTTGGGGCTTTTTAATACCATTGTTGAGGAAGGCTTTTTGGCACTCGGCGAGGGAATTGAAGAATGTTTAATGGTAATTATTCTATATAATATAGGTAAAATGCTTGAAGCCAGCGTGCTTGCGAACTCGCGAAAAAATATTAGCAATTTGATGGAAATTCAGCCTGATTTTGCTATGCTTGTACACGGAAATCACGAACACAAAGTGCACCCAGATGAGGTAAAAATCGGCAGTATTATAAAAGTTAGACCAGGTGAGCGCGTACCATTGGACGGAATTGTGACTAGCGGGAGCGCAAGTTGTGATATTAGCCATTTGACGGGCGAAAGTTTGCCTATCAGTATGAGCAAAGGCAGTCAAGTGCTTGCGGGTACAATTTTGCTTGATGGGATTTTGGAGATTGAAACTACCAGCCTATACAGAGAAAGCGCAGTTGCACGAATTATGAACTTGATTGATAACGCAAACGATAAAAAGAGCAAAACAGAAACTTTTATCAATAAGTTTGCAAAATGGTACACTTTGGCGGTAATTGGACTTGCGGTTGTGGTGTTCTTTGGTAGTTGGATTTTGGGCAAACCTCTTACAAGCGGACTATATTATGCGTTGATTTTGTTGTTTATTTCTTGTCCGTGTGCGTTTGCTATTAGTGTGCCACTGGCATATTTTAGCGCCTTGGGCAAAGCAAGTAAAAATGGAATTTTGATAAAAGGGAGCAATTACCTTGATGTGTCAGCAAAACTAAATCGTGTCATTTTTGATAAGACAGGTACGCTCACGACTGGACAATTTGTTGTGCGTGACATTGTTTCGCTTGACTCAAAATATTCGACTCAAGATGTGTTAGAATTGGCTGTTTTGGGTGAGCAGAACAGTATTCACCCGATTGCAAGAGCAATTCAACACCGCGCGCATGGACTACCAATCGAAGAAGTACAAGATTTTGTAGAAAATAGCGGTAAGGGTGTAAGTTACACATATAAGGGTGATGCAATTTTTGTGGGTAATGTATCGCGCAATTCAGCAGATGAATTGACAAGTATTCAAATTTTCGTAAATGAAAAGCCTATCGGCAAAATTTTGCTTGCCGATTCATTAAAGACAAATTCGGTTGCATTGTGCGAATACCTCAAAGCAAATAAAGTCAATTTAAGTATGCTAAGTGGCGATAACAATCAAGTTACTTCGCATGTGGCGCAATCGTTGGGAATTGATGACTACAAAGCAGGGCTTACTCCTGAGCAAAAATATGCCGTTTTGGAAGAAGATTTAAAGAAGCAAAAAGCGGGTAGTTATACGGCTTTTGTTGGTGACGGCATAAACGATGCGCCTAGTCTATCGCGTGCTGATTTGGGTATCAGTATGGGGCTAGCGGGAAGTCCTGCAACAGTTGAGGCGAGCGACATTGTTGTAGTCGATGATGACCCAGGCAAGATTAAAGATTTGCATAAACTATCAAAATTTACCCGTAGAGTGGTTTGGGAAAATATCGTTTTTGCGTTGGTGACCAAAATATTGATAATCGTGCTAGAACTTTGCGGTGTCTTTTCCGAAGGAATGTTGATTGCGGTGTTCGCTGATGTAGGTGTTACATTACTTGCAATTCTCAATTCGTTACGAATTTTGCAATACAAATTTGGCAAGAAAAAAACGGAAACGCAAAATAATTTAAATACAATAGAACAAAAATAAAATTTAACTAGGCACTTCAAATTTTAAGGTGCCTATTCTTTATGTAAAAAAC
>CAVBHV010000134.1:0-2295 GCA_963595385.1 bacterium | reverse complement strand
CTTTAAGAGGTTGTTTCGATAATGCTTTATGCAACACTCGGGCAAGGCTGGATATTTTTGCTAATGTTACACTTAGGCATTTGTGTGGGGTTTTTTGATGAAATATTTAGAATTTTGCCCGCAATGTGTAAGCAAATTTTGTTAAAAAACCATGCAAAAAAAGTACAGGAAAATACAGCCCAAAATACTCAAAAAATATCTTTTTTGCCACAACAAAAATCTAACAAAAACACAAAAAAATCTATTGTACCTGCGATTTTAAACAATTTCAGCGTATGCACGCGCGTGATTATTGCGGGAGCAATTTGTTATATAGGTATGCTCTTTTTAAACTACGGCGCAGTTAGATTTTATCTAATTTTGGCATTTGTTGTAGGGTTTTGGCTAGAACGGAGTTTTATTGCAAAAGGGGTGTTATTTTTGCTCAAAAAAGTGTACAATCATACACAAAAGGAGCAGAAAAATGAAACAAACTTTAAAATTTAAAACTATCTTTTACGGTATAATTTTGCTTTGTGTTGCACTGTTTGCCATATTAATTTCACAATTTTTTACTCTTTCGCAACAACGCGCACGACTTGCAAATTTACAAAACTATCACAACCAACTTGCGCAAGAGATTGAACAAGCAAAAAGCACGCTCACGCAGGTTTCTAGCGAAGAATATCAAGAGCAAAACGCTCGCAAAAAAGGTTATGGTTATCCGCAAGAAAAACGATTTTTACAAGAAAAATAAACACTTTACCACTATTTTCTGCCCCAAATTTGCCCGAAAAACAACTTTTTTACAATTTTTTGGTAATATTACTTGACATTTTGCATATAATGTAATATACTTAAAATGTATCGCGGGGTAGAGCAGTTCGGCAGCTCGTTGGGCTCATAACCCAAAGGTCGGAGGTTCAAATCCTTCCCCCGCTACCAATAACACTTAGGAGGTGCAGTATGGTACTAATCCTAAGTTTTACTTTTAATGAGTGATTGAAAATAGCCTTTTCTAGGCTGTTTTTTGTTTACCGCGGGTTTGAATTTACACTCTTACGAGTGTGCGCCACTAGGCGCGAACCTCAATTTGTTGTTTGGCAATAAATTGCCAATCTATCTACCTCAATGCTGGTCCGCAAGCGCACCTTCATTTTCGTTGATAGGCGGAGGTTCAAATCCTTCCCCCGCTACCAATAACACTTAGGAGGTGCAGTATGGTACTAATCCTAAGTTTTACTTTTAATGAGTGATTGAAAATAGCCTTTTCTAGGCTGTTTTTTTATTGCTAGGCATTTAAATATTATCTTTTTTATAAATTAATATTTTAGGTATTGACATTTTAGGTGAATTTGTGATATAACAATTTTAACCTAGTTTTAGGTGGTAGATTTTATCTACAGCCCTTTTAGGGCTTCTCACTAATATTGTTTTAGTGTGTTAATTTTGGCTTAAGGCTCAATTGGTAAGTACTTTGTGCTTACCTTTTTTATTTACTTATTAATGAATTTATTTGAGGTTGACAAAAATCAAATTGTATGTTATTATCCCCAATAGAGAGTGATTGGCTCGACTAAACGCCTTGTAGCCCCCACAGACTTAGGTATTGCGCAAGCAATCACCGTGGCACTCTCTTTATTAAATATAGCAGATGATTGCATCAGTTATATTTTTTTATTTTAAACTTTTAATGGTACTTGACATTTTTGCAATATTACTTATAATAAACACTGCCATCGCCCTTATGAATAGGCATTTTTTTATTTATTTAAAAAATTGGCTAAACAAATTACTGATTGCAAAATAAAACACCACTAAAAATGAAGAAAACTCCAAAAATAGTAGTGTTTTAGTGATGTAATTATATTATTTAGTTAAAAAAGCGCTTGATTTCGGCTTCGGCTGTTTCTGGTGAGTCACTACCGTGTATAAGGTTCTCACGGTCGTTGCAACTATAATCGCCACGAATCGTACCAGCAGGGGCATCGAGATATTTTGTTGGTCCCATAAAATTACGCATACCTTTGATTGCGTGTTCGCCCTCAACAATCATACCCACAACAGGGCCACTAGTCATATACTCTTGCACCTCAGGGAAGAATGGTCTGTCCACGATGTGTGCGTAATGCTCACGCAACTGTGCCTCCGTCAAAGTAAACATTTTCATATCTACTATTTTAAAACCTTTTTTCTCAATTCTTCCAATAATCTCCCCCATCAAACCTCTGCGTACTGCATCGGGTTTGAGCATAATATATGTTCTCTCCATTTCCATTATTGTATTCTCCTTAAAAAATCTTGATAATATATAGA
>CAVBHV010000133.1:0-2396 GCA_963595385.1 bacterium | reverse complement strand
CAGTCCGTAAAGAAAATAGTCCAGTGGACTATTTTTAGGACTCGGCGTGAAAGCGGAGCAAATCTATTATTTTATAACTTTTTTTGTAAATGCTTGTCTAAAATTTGGTTTAAAGTTGAGTATACAGAGAATACATTATCAATGTTACTAATTTTATAGATGTTATCACTTGTTTGAATGATTATTGTACCAACTGCAAATCCCGTTTTAAACATATAGGTGTCTTTTTTATAAGAGATTTTTTTAATTTTATCAAATTCCACATCACACATTTTGTCTGTTACGATTACAAATGAATCATCTGTTAATAAAATTGCGTGAACTGGGAATTTTTTGCTTTCTTCATTTCTTTTATTTCTGCGCTTAACACCTGGCATCGAAGCAAAACCTATAATACCACAAATTAACAATAAAGCTCCAAGGAAATATGCGGTACTTGTCTTTAAGTAAAATAATGAAACAAGCAAAAATATCAATCCAAAGGCACAACCTAAAATACCAGTAACCAAATACGGCCAAGTTTTTAACGGAACCAAGTAAACGCGTTCTGCTAAAGGTGTGGCGGGAATTGATTCTGTTTGCTCAGCACTACCTTCTTGCATAATAGAATTGATAGTCGCTTTTAAATCAATCAGTATCGTTGATTCGCCATTGTCCTTTATGAAATCATCAATGATTTTTAATGCTTGTTGATTGTCTTTTTCAACGCCTTCGCCTTTTATATAACATACTGCATAGTTGTACGCTCCACATGCATCGCCAAGTTCAGCTGATTTTTTATAACATTCAATCGCTTTTTGATACTCTTTATTTTCTATATAAATATGTCCCAATTCATAAAGAGCGCAGGTATTATCTAAGTTTGCCGATTTTTTTAACAAAGCAAGTGATTTTTCTTTGTTTTGTTTTACGCCATTTCCTTCACTATACAACTGTGACATTATATATGATAACTCAGCAATAGCGGCTTTATTTGTGCTTGCCATTTTAAGGTATTCGATAGCTTCTGCATATTTATGTTGTTCAATTAATAGGTAACTAAGACAAATTTGCGAACGCGTATGTCCATTTTGAGCGGCTTTTGTGTGCCAAAAAATCGCTGTCGAATCATCGTTTTTATGCAAATGATAATGTTGTCCCAATATGTATTGCGCTTCAGTATAATCTTTTTTAGCATACTTCTCCAAAATTTTTATTGCAGATTCTTTTTCATCTTTACTGCCTTTGGTTAAAGAGGAAATGCAAAAATATAATTCAGGGATTGCTTGTTTGCTTTTGTCGCGTACCTCATAAATGTGCATAGTGTCAATTGTTCTACCAACGGCTGTTTCTATAGTTTTATTAAACGGATTTTTTGTATCATCTATATTTTCATCGTAATTATTCATTGTTGCTTGTGCCATTTTGTTCTCCTTTTTATATTGTCTTATTTATATTTAGTGTGTGAGATAAATTCATTTACTATTTGAGTTACAATTATTTTTACAGTGCTATTATTTACTAATTTCATTATTTTTGACATAATCAGAAATTTTTGCAAAATTTTCATCATAGTTATAGCGCATTTTGCTAAATTTTAACCAAGCGCCAGACCATGACTTTTCTTCAATTAGGGCATTTTGAACGGCGGGATTGTTGAAATCTTTGTTGTGTTGTTGATTGTCTAAATCTACCAAATTTTTTTCATCATAGAGTTTGCATTGAATATCACATTCAAGTTTATCACATTGAAAAGCGAATTTCGCTTCTGGAGTTTGCTTTTCCTCAAATTCATCTAAGAGTCTTTCAAACGCCGCACCTTTATTTAAGCAACCGAACACTTTTTGCACTGCTTGTTTGCCTAATTTGCGTTTTTCTTCTGCCGAAATATCAAAAAGTGTCAAATCACCAATCAATATCTCTTCAGTTTCGTGTACGGCAAGCATACATAAAACCTTTTTGAGGTCTATGTTAATTTCGTATTCGCTCCACATAGCAATAGCAAGCATTTGCGTGCCAAAAATATGCTCCGCAATACTTTCAACTCTTTCCGCCTCAACGCCCCATTGCTTCCAGCCCGTGCGTACAACATTTTTTAGCTTATTGCAAAGTGTGTAAAATTCAATGACATTTTTTTCTTTATTCATATTTTTTAAACTCCTTAGCTATATAATGCTTAAATATAGTGCTTATATATTTAGTATAACATAAATAAATAGAAATGTCTATAAGTAACGAAAATATACCTAGTTTTTATCCAAATAAACTTTATTATTTAGCAAAAATAAGTTTAACTATACTTGTTTTTGACAAAAGTGCAAAAAGTTGTGCAATTCGTTTGTTATTTTTTGTAAAAAAAGATATAATAAATTTGAAGAGTATTTTTCTGGGGGTAGTTTATGAGTGAAATTGATTTT
>CAVBHV010000132.1:0-2412 GCA_963595385.1 bacterium | reverse complement strand
AGGGGGGGGGGGTGTATAATTAGCGTAGGAAAAAACTTGTTTTTTCTTAAAATTAATTAAGGAGAATACTATGACAAAAAGTCTAAGCAAAACTTTTTATGTGTTGGCATTAATTGCTATGTTTGCTTTACCTGTTTTCTTTTTCTCTGCCTGTGGAGAAATCAGCGTAGAAAAAATTGAACTTGATGTCACTACCAAGACAATCGACACTGGTAGTACTTTCAAATTGAACGCAACCATAACCCCAAATGATGCTACAAACACAAAACTTCTTTGGTCATCTAGCAATAGTAATGTTGCTAGCGTTGATAACGAGGGTAAAGTAACTGGTTTGACCGCTGGTACTACCGTTATCACCGTAAAGACTGAGGACGGTGGCAAGACTGCAACTTGTAGCGTTACAGTTGTGCCAGCAGTTGTAAATGTTGAGAGCGTTTCTCTTAATGAAACAACAAAAGAATTGATTAAGGGTGAAAGTTTCACTTTGGTTGCAATTGTAAACCCTAGCAATGCTACAAACAAAACTGTAAGTTGGTCAACAAGCAACGCTAGTGTTGTGACTGTTAACAACGGTGTGATTTATGCCGTTGGTACTGGTACCGCTACAATTACAGTTACCACTGAAAATGGTAGCAAGATTGCCGAATGTACGGTTACTGTTCCAGTTGTGCAAGCAACAAGCATTACTTTGAGCGGAGATAGGCTTTCTAATGGTATGTTGACTATGAGGAATGATGACAAACCTATTACATTAACTGCAACAGTTGCTCCTGCAAATTCTACTCAGACCGACCTTGTTTGGACTTCTTCTAATGAAAACATTGCAACTGTAAACAATGGTGTGATTACTCCTGTTGCTGGAGCTAAGGGCAGTACTACTATTACAGTTAAATGTGCCGAAAATGAAGCAATTAAGGCTACTTGTGAAGTATATGTAACAAGACACATAGAAAGTGTTAAATTCTCACAAGAGTATCTTAACTTGCTTACTGAGGACACACAAGACTTATCAAAAATGATAGTTTTCACTCCTCTTGAACCTTCAATTACAGATGTAACATTTACTTCAAGCGATACTGCTGTTGTAAGCGTAAATGGTTCTACAATTACTGCCGTTGGCGTTGGTAACTCTACAATCACAGTTACTACAAAAGACGGAAATAAGACTGCTGAACTTTATGTGACTGTTAACCAAAAAGTTACAAGCGTTTCATTAAACCTTACTGAAATGGAATTGACTACTTCTAGTATCAAATTAGTGGCTACTACTGATGCTAATTCACCAATCGTTTGGGAAAGTAGCAATCCTGATGTTGCAAGAGTAGATGAGAGGGGGCTTGTATATCGTATGGGTACTGGTAATGCTGTTATTACCGCAAAGGCAACAAACAGCCACGATGTAAAAGCAACTTGTCAAGTTACTGCAAGAGATGCTTATGTTGCAATCGAGGGTAGCAACACAGAATACACTACTTTTGAACAAGCACTTGCCGCTGCTGAAAACGGTAGTACTATCGTATTGCACGGTAATATAACTGCGCAAGCAAACAACATTCAAATTAGTAACAAGAACCTCACAATCAAAGGATTTGTTTACGCTGGTGTTCAACAAGACCCTATTATATTACAAGCAAAAGGCACAATGGATGATTCAGTGGCTAACTTTATTAAAATAGACAGCAATAGTGATGTAACTTTCCAAGATTTAATTCTTGATGGTAATGGTGATTTGGCAAATGTCAGAGTGTTGAGAGTTGCTGGCTCTAATTTGGTATTGCAAAATGCTACAATTCGAAATGGTAAATACAACACTACAAAAGAGAATACATTTGGTAGTGGGGTGATGCTTACAGGTAAATCTACTGCAACTATCAAAAATTCAAATATTAGTAGTAATGTATTTACATCAACTGATGAAACTTTACTTACAAATGAAAGAATCTACTCACAGGACTTGTGGATGGGTTCTGAAACTCTCATAACTATCGAAGATTCTAGTATCGGTTACGCATACAAAAATGCTAACGAATATTCAAGAGAAGATGGTTCATTTGTTATCGTTAAAGGACAAAGTTCTATCACAAACTTGTACCTTGAATACGACACAAGAACAGAAGTTGACGGCAAACAAGTGACCGTGCCTGCTGCTCAATGTAAATTCTACGCTGGTCGTATCGTGAACTTGTACCTCGGTGCTACAACTGCAAATGCGGAACCAACAGTAATACAAGAACCTGCAAGCGGTAAATTGTATGTTGCTGGTCAAGAAGCAACTAATTTACCAACAGATACTGAATAATTTAATAACAAATTTAAAAATTTGTAAAATTGAAATTTAATAAAACCACCTTAAATTTTAATAAGCGATTTTTAGAGCAAAAACAAAAAGTGAATTGTAAATCTTTTATAAGC
>CAVBHV010000131.1:0-2430 GCA_963595385.1 bacterium | reverse complement strand
CCCTACCCCCCTTTTGTTATTTTGTAATACAAATAAAAAAAGCTATGTGATTTGTACACATAACTTGTATTTTACGCATAGTTTAGACGGGTAATAAGGTAAAAATTGATGCACCCCTATTCCCTAAACAAATTTAGCAAATAATCGCCTTTTTTTAAATTCTGCCTACGCGTACGATAATCCGGCAACACGCTAGCAACGACTTTCCAAAAAAGTTCTGAGTGATTCATCTGTAATAAATGAGATAATTCGTGTACAACTACATAGTCGATTAAGTTGTGTGGCACCATTATGAGTCGCCAGTTTAGCGACACAAGCCCAGCAGAATTACAAGACCCCCAAGAGCCTCTAGCATTGCTAAGGCGTAAGTTTTTTGGCTCAACCTGCATCAAATTTGCAAAGTAATTTACCCTACCCCACAAAATTGATGTGGCAACTTTTTTGTACCATTTTGTAAGAGCGCGTGATAAATTTGTACTAAACTTTTGTGGTACAATGCAAAAATCTTCTTCTAAAACTATATTTTTTGCTTTGCTATCAAAGATGATATGGTAAACTTTTCCACAAAACAAAATATCTTTGTATTCAAAAATTGAATTATTCAATTCCAAATTATTTAAAATTCGTTGTCTATGTAAATTTATCCAGTTCTCTTTTTTTGCTACAACTTCTTCAATTTGATTTACTGGACAAGAGCGAGGTGCCTTAATAATAACCTCTCCTTGTGGCGAAATTGTAATTGAAATTGACTTGCGATTTGTGCGAATTAAAACATCTATATTAATCATAAACACCTCACAGTTATGATAGCACAAATAAATAAAATTTCAAAACAAAATTGTATATTTTTATGTAAAAATTTTTGCCCATAAAAAATTAAGTTGCGCATATACAATTCTTTCAATTTTAGCCATATTCCTATATATCACTATATATTGCGTACTATGCAATGCGTAGTACTTAAAATTTAGTGTATTATGCAATGCATAGTATATGATTTTAATTGACAAATATCGCAATTTCTTGTAAAATATCCACAATGGAGGCTAAATATATGATTGGAAGTCAAATCAACAAACTTGTATTGCAAGCGCTAGAAAGTGGTGACAAATACGGCTTAGAAATCATTAAGGAAATTGAAGATTTTACAAATGGTCAAGTCGTATTAAAGCAACCTAGTCTTTATAGCGCTTTGCAGAGATTAGAGAAAAAAGGCATCATAAGTTCCTTTTGGCAAGATAGTGATATTGGTGGTCGTAGACACTATTATTCACTAACAAATTACGGTAAAAACGAGTTAGAAAAATCTAAAAAGTTAGGTCAAAATTTTGAATTAAATCAACCACAAGTGCAAGAACAACAAGTTGAGCAACAACAAGAAATCACTCAAACAATTGAGCCTGAGCCACAACTTCAAGAGATGGTGATAGAGAAAAAAGAAGAACCCAAAGCACCTACCAAGCTTTTTGAACAATACGACCCTAAAAGCGAAAGAAATGAACAACAAGGCAAAAGTTTTTCTCAAAAAATGCGTGAGTATAGCGAACCTGATTCTTCAATTTTTGAATCACCTACCCCACCTAAAAAAGAGGTAGAGGTAAAACAAGAGCCTACAGAAAATCCTATACACAGTGAAAAAATTTATTACGCAAACGATGAGTCGCAACCTCAAAATATCGAACCAGTAAAATCAAGTAAAAACGACATTAATTACAAAGATATTTTAGGTGACCTAGATGCAGATTTACCTGAATCAAACGAAATAAAACCCACACCAAATATTTTCACAGAGCAACAACCTACTCAAGTTGAGCAAGTTGTAGAAAAGCCAAAGCGTACTCAAACTGAGTATTCAAAGCAAATTGCACAAATTTTAAGGTCAAACACAAAAGTAAAAGAGGAACGCAAAAGTATTCACGAATTAAATTCGAAACAAAATCGTGATTTAATGGAAGAAATCAATAGGCGTTACAACCTCAATGGCAACTACAAAAAACCTACTGATGAGCAAAAAGTAAACAAAATTGCCACTAGCACTGTCGGTTATACTCACATTAAGCAAGATAATATTACAGTAAAACCTTACTCAAAGACCGATGATAAAATTTGTGGCACAAAAAACTTTTTGGATATAAACAAATTCAATCTTTGCCGTGCTGGGATTTTGACAATTATCTTTATGATTGAGTTAATTGTATCTTATTTCTGTCTAAAAGAGCAAGGAATGGTTTACCAGCCACACGCGTTTTTGTACATATTTTATGGAGTGCTTGCATTTGTATATTTGGGCGTAATGATGCTATTTACATTTAAAGATTTAGGCAAAAAAGTTAGATTGAAAGACATAAATTGGTGGTCGAACCTATTTTATAGATTTATCTTGACTGTGGTACTAGTTACTTTTGTGTTAGCAATTTGCTTGTGTATAGG
>CAVBHV010000130.1:0-2437 GCA_963595385.1 bacterium | reverse complement strand
GTAAAAATTATGCAGTGGAAAAATCGTTCATTTAAAAAAGGGAGTTTATCTTTTTTGTGATAAAATATTGACAGATTTATCTATTTATGATACAATCTAACTTGTATCCGCGTAGAACGGGCTATTTTAAATTGCATTTGCAATGCCTTGAATTTCTAGCGAGATTGGTTTAGAGGAGGGTATAATTATGTACGCTATTATTAAGACAGGCGGTAAACAGTACAAAGTGCAACAAGGCGATGTTTTGACTGTTGAGCGTCTTGATGTAGAGGCTAACCAAAAGGTTACTTTTGATTGCTTGATGCTTGGCGATGAGAAGGGAAGTGTTTTCGGCACTCCAACTGTTGCTGGCGCTAGTGTTGAGGCTACTGTGCTTGAACACGGTAAGGGCAAGAAAGTGCAACTTGCTATCTACAAAAAGATGAACGGACACCACCGTGCACAAGGTCACCGTCAGCCATATAGCAAGATTAAAATCGACGCTATAAAGAAATAGACCTAAATTCTTTGGGGGTCATATTATGACGAAAGTTACAGTTTTCAAAAAAGGCGACATTTATACAAGGATAATTTGCGAAGGTCACGCAGGTTACGGAGTGGCTGGGGAAGATATAGTTTGCGCGGGGCTATCTAGCATTGTGCAAACTTGCGCGCTCGGTATGCTCACTGTCGCGTGTGCGAATGTGCAAATCGTTCGTAATGATGAAAAAGCCTATTTTGAAATTATTGTACCGCAAAATTTGGATAGCCAAACCGCTCACGATGTGCAAGTGATTTTTGCCACGATGATGTGCGGACTTGGCGACCTTTATAGCGAGTACAGCGATTTTATTGAAATGGAGGTTAGTGATGTTTATTAATATTCAACTATTCGCCCACAAAAAAGGACAAGGTAGTAGTAAGAACGGTAGAGATAGTGAAGCAAAACGCTTAGGTATCAAACGCTCTGACGGCACTTTTGTAAAAGCAGGCGAAATTATTGTACGCCAACGCGGTACTCAATATCACGCTGGTCAAAATGTTGGTTGCGGTAAAGATTACACTCTTTTTGCTACGGCAGAAGGTACTGTAAAGTTTACACGCTCAAAACAAAACAAAAAAGTTATCTCAGTAGTTACTGAATAATATATAGAGGGCTTTTGCTCTCTTTTTTTGTTGAGTAAAAATTAGATTTGATAACTTTTAAGTTACAAAAAAGCCTTATGTGACATTTTGTGAAAATGCACTTATATTTTTTAGTTATTTAATTAATTTTATTTTACATTTTGCGTAAAATATTATATAATTGATTGAAGATTAAAGAGAGGGGGCATATTATGGAAACCGGAAAGGAGAATAAGTCCAAGGCGCAAGTTATTAGCGAAGTAATTTGCGGGTCTATTATGTTGATTGCGATTTTGGCTTATGTGCTTTTGGGTATTTTCATTGGATTTTGGCACCCAGGTTGGGTAATCATTGTTGCTGGTGCAGTTGTGTGCGGTATCACTAGTTTGATTGTTAATACCGTTTGCGACTTGAAAAACATCAATAAAAAAGAAAATCAAAACAAGCAAGATTAATTTTATTTTATGCAAGGCTTTGACCTTGCTTATTTTTTGAATAAAAAGGGAGAAAAAATGCGAAAAAGCGAAAAGATACTTGAATTTTTAGAAAAATTGACAAAAAATGCCGAAAAAATTATCAAAGAACACCCAAATTACTCTGTTTTTGAAAAAGGTGTGCGCGATGTAGTGACCGAAATAGATGTTGAAGTGGAAAAATACTGCATTGCAGAAATTAAAGCGAATTACCCTGATGTGGCTATCGTGAGTGAGGAGTTGAATAGTGACAAGCAAATAGAAAAATGTTGTTTCTTAATCGACCCTATTGATGGCACAAAAAATTTTGCGCACGGGTTGCCTATTTGTGGAGTTCAGTTAGCGTATATGGAAAAAGGCAAAGTCCTTGCAAGTGTAATAAATTTATTTGAGTTGGGTTTCCTTATTTCTGCCACTCGTGAGCGAGGGGTGACCTACAATGGTAGTCCTATTCAAAAAGATACCAATATTGATTTTGAACATTCATTGTGGCTGGTTGAGGGGACGGGGGAAAAGTGGAAAGTTGCTTACAAATTGAACGAAAATGTGCGCGGAGTGCGGAGTTTTGGGTGTACTTCAATGACTTATGGTATGCTTGCGGTAAAAGGTGTGAGCGGTGCGGTAATTGCTTTTGATGTAACTAAAAAACCGTGGGACATTGTACCAGGGATTTTTATTTGTGAATGCGCGGGCATTAAGACTCTAAGGCTACCAAATGGCTGGCAAGTGCTAGGGGTAAATGACCAAATTATCAAAGAAGCGGTACATATTTTACTTGATGAAGAAAAATAAGTAAAAATTAACAAAAAATAGGCAAAAAATTAAAAAATAATATCTTGCTTATTGATATTTTGATAGAC
>CAVBHV010000129.1:0-2464 GCA_963595385.1 bacterium | reverse complement strand
ATAAACTATCAAAATCGCGCATTTTTACCTTAAAATACTTTTAACATCTATACATTTTATTCAAAATATGGTATAATTATAATATACATTTATCGAGGAAAATAAAATGAAAAATTACAAAGAATATGATGTGATAGTCATCGGTGCGGGACACGCTGGTTGTGAGGCAAGTTTGGCGTGCGCTAGGACAGGGCTAAACACTTTGATTACGACTCTCAACCTAGACGGAATCGGTTTTTTACCTTGCAATCCAAGCATAGGCGGAACAGCAAAGGGGCATTTAGTTTTTGAAATAGATGCCCTAGGTGGAGAAATGGGACATACTGCCGACCAAGCAACTTTGCATAGGCGAATGTTAAATAGTTCCAAAGGCCCCGCTGTTCATTCACTACGAGTTCAGGTTGATAAAGTTCGTTATCACGAGATTATGAAATCAACTCTTGAAAATCAACCAAATTTGACAATTTTGCAGGGTGAAGTTACAAAAATAATCACCAAACAAGGAAAACTTTGGGGAATCGAAACAGGAATGAGGGAGAGGTTTCACGCAAAAGCGGTGATAGTTTGCACTGGCGTTTATCTAAACAGCCGTACACTAACAGGTAATTATATAAGAAATAGCGGGCCGAACGGTTTTACCAACGCAACAAAACTTACCACAAGTTTGCAAAGGTTAGGTTTAAAAATTTTACGCTTTAAAACGGGGACCCCTATGAGAGTGGATAGGCGCACAATAAATTTCGATGCGCTAGAGGAGCAAAAGGGTGAGGAAAATTTGCCACCATTCAGCAAAAGCACTAGGCGCTTACCAAAAAACATAACAAGTTGCTATATGGGCTACACAAACGAGCGCACACACGATATTATACGCGCTAATCTAAAATACAGCCCCCTCTATCAAGGAGTAATTAAGGGTGTAGGACCAAGATATTGTCCTTCAATCGAAGATAAAATTGTACGATTTGCAGACAAAAATAGACACCAATTTTTCTTAGAACCAGAGGCGATGAGTACCAACGAAATATATGTACAAGGTCTTTCAAGCAGTTTACCTTATCATTCGCAATTAGATTTTATTCACAGTATAAAAGGCTTAGAAAATGCACACTTAATGCGATATGCATATGCCATTGAATACGATTGCATTGACTCAACAGACCTAGATGCTACATTACAATACAAGCGCCTTGCGGGATTATTTTTCGCTGGACAAGTAAACGGCACTAGTGGTTACGAGGAGGCGGGAGCGCAAGGAATTTTGGCTGGTTTAAACGCAAGTTTGTATGTTAGAGGCAAAAAACCGCTTATTTTAAAGCGAAATGATGCATACATCGGCGTTTTGGTCGATGATTTAGTCACAAAAGGCACAAACGAGCCATACAGAATGATGACCTCACGAGCAGAATATCGCTTATTACTTAGACAAGACAATGCCGATATTCGATTATCAAAATTAGGATACCAAGCAGGTTTGGTGACACGAAAAAATTATCTAAAAGTTTTAAAGAAAGAACGCGACATTAAAAAAGGCGAGGAGATATTAAACAAAGTCTTATCGCCAAGTCAAGAGTTGCAAGAATATTTAAAATCGCACAACGAACCAGCAATAAAAAGCGGAATTACCATTCGCTCACTTTTAAAGCGAAACAGTATTGATATTTTCGATTTTAACGCAAAATTTCACTTTTTTGATGACTTTTCACAAGAAATATTGCAACAATTAAATATTTTAGCCAAATATGAAGGTTATATCAACATTCAGCAAGAACAAATTAAAAGCCAAGAACAAAACGAAAATATAGTCATACCGCAAGATTTAGATTACAGCGCCCTAAAAGGCTTGCGAATTGAAGCGCAACAGAAATTAGCACGCGTACAACCACAAAATTTGGCACAGGCGAGTAGAATTAGTGGAGTATCACCAGCAGATATTAGTATTTTGACTATTTATCTTAAAAGATATAAAAATAGGAGTAGCAATGGAAAATAGGGAAATTTTAATAGATTTATTCAAAAAACACGAAATTTTATTAAAAAATGAGCAAATTGAGCAGTTTTTACAGTACTATGCAATACTTGTAGAAACAAATAAAGTTTTAAACTTAACCGCAATCACAGATTTTAGTGAAGTTGTTGTAAAACATTTTATAGACAGTGTTTTAAACTATAAATACTTTAAGCAAAACTCAACTATTTGCGATATAGGTACTGGAGCAGGTTTTCCAGCCATACCGTTAAAAATAATGCGACCTGATTTAAAATTTACACTAGTTGACAGCCTTAATAAACGAATAAACTTTCTAAATACTGTTATTTCTTTATTAAAACTCGAAAATATAACAACAATTCATTCAAGAGCTCAGGAGTTACAAGAACACAATGTTTCACATGAAACATTTGATTACACGATAGCAAGAGCAGTTGCTCCATTAAACATACTCGCTGAATACTGCATACCTTATAC
>CAVBHV010000128.1:0-2545 GCA_963595385.1 bacterium | reverse complement strand
CTTTATTACCTGCTTCCTTTGTTTTTTTATCTAATTTGGTTTCGGCATTTTCCTTTACTTTTTGATTTTCAGACTTTTCATCTTTTGAGGTTTTTTCAATTTTTTCGGCTTTTGCAATTTCCTTTTTTGCAGTGTCCGTTTTTTCTACTTGTTTTTGTTCTTTCTCGATTTTGTCCTCGTTTTTATCTTTTTTTGCAGTAGGCTTACGGTCCGCTACGCCTTTTTTCTTCGATAGCCCCATAAGGTGAGTGATACCACCTATTTCATCGACTGGCACGCTAAAACACATACCCTTACCTTCATCGGTAAGCCCACAACTCTTGCAAATCTCACGCATAACTTTTTTGCGAATTAGTTTCTTTACCAAAATCAACACCATTTCTTTTTCAGGTTGAATAGCAACACCCATAAAGGTATCAGTTTCGTGTATGCCCGCACCGCGCGCAGTAATTATAGTTGCACCCTCAGCCCCTGCATTTCTTGCAGAAGTAATTACGGGGTCGGAAAAACCTCTATCTACAATAGTAACTATAAGATTAAATTCTTGCTTCAAAAACATTATGCTTCCTCCTTTTGCTTTCTAACGAAATAATTAAGCATTTCACGGCTAATACTACTCAAATTTATCGTAAAGGCATAGCCATATGATTTGTCATCATCGGGGCACAACACCAAATCAAGTCCTTGCAATACCCTAGTTGCGTTATCAGTTCGCACCAGCCCCGTAATCATTATTCTACGGATTGTGCTAAAACCAACCATTGTTAGTTTTGAAGTTTTTTCCATACTTTCGACCATACTAGATATATTGAAACTTTCGCGTGCGTTTTCTAGAATTTTCCACGCCAAATCTGCTTTTTCCTTGTCCACAATGCAAACCAGCACTTTGAACGGTGATTTTTTCATTTTAGACATACTTTTTCCCCTTAATCAAATTCTACAATATCCACGCGAGCATCTTTTTCAATAGTCGCTTCTTCGACAGCGAGTTTGTGCTTGTTTACAATCTTAATTATCAAACCTAAAATTTGTATAGTAAGTAATGGTGTCACTGCAATATACGCAAGCGTTCCAAATCCATATAACATTGAATCTACACCCAAAGCGCTACACGCCCCCATTATGAGTGGCAAAACAAAAGTTGTAGCCATTGCACCTGTCGCCACCCCGCCCGAGTCAAACGCAATACCTGTAAAAATTTTTGGCACAAAGAATGTCAAAGTAGTTGCTATCACATAGGCTGGCACCAAAATATACCAAATAGGAATTTGGAAAAGCACTCTCATTGCACAAAATCCCAGACTAATCGCAACACCTATGCACATACTAATTAAAATTGTTTTTGATGAAATCTTACCATCGGTTAATAATTCAACTTGTTTGGTTAAAATATGCACAGCGGGTTCGGCAAGCACAATTACTAGTCCGATTACACACGCAATAGGAATTAACAGCCAACTATGCGCGCCACCCGCAATACCGCTACCGATTGCATTGCCCACAGGCAAAAACCCCACACTTACGCCCGTGAAAAACAATGTTATACCAACAAATACACAAAAAATACCGATTAATATACGGAAAACTTGTTGTTTTGGCAGTTTTAGTGCGGTAATTTGAAATATAAAGAAGGCAACCAAAATAGGACACAATACAAGCGCAACTTGCATAAGGTGTTCAGGAAGAGCATTTACAAATGCTAACATTATGCCACCAAAACTTTCGGGAGCAACCGACATCTCAGTAGTAGTCGCAGTAAGTGTGTTTGGGTCCACAAAAAGCCCCAAAATCATAACTGCAATTATAGGTCCCGCGCTACCTAGTGCTACCAAGCCAAAACTATCATCGCTTTGAGTCTTACCACCACGCACGGCTGCAAGTCCCAGTCCAAATGCCATTAAAAATGGTACGCTAATAGGTCCCGTGGTTACACTACCACTATCAAACGATAATGGCGCAAACTGTGCGGGTACAAAAATTGCTAATACAAAAATTGTTACATACGCAATCGTAAGTATCCAGTGTAATGGAATTTTAAATATCGTGCGCATAACGCCAAGCAACATAAATAGCCCTACACCCAACGCAACCGCAAAGATAAGTAACCAGTTATTTATACCTGGCACTTGCCCCGCAAGCACTGATAAATCAGGTTCGGCAACCGTTATTATCACACCCATTAAAAAGCCGATTAAAAGCATTAACCAAATTTTTTGCGAACGCGACACAAATGCACCTATATTTTGTCCGATAGGAAGCATCGAATTGTCCGCGCCGAGTGTAAAAAGTGCCATACCTACAATCAGCAAAATACACGCAAACACAAATTGAACAATTATTTGCCAAGACATAGGCACAAGTGTTACGCCCAAAAGTAACACTATACACATTATAGGTAGTATGGAAATGCAAGATTCCTTAAATTTTGTCAATAGTGCATTACGCATTTTTCATACCCCCTCAACTTTGTAAAAAGCGCAATTTAAAAACTTTTTTATGCAGATTTCACTATTAGCAAACTTCGCTAAAACTACCCCTACTATTA
>CAVBHV010000127.1:0-2555 GCA_963595385.1 bacterium | reverse complement strand
TATACATTTAGTTGATATTGTATAGCAAATTTGTGGACAGTAGTATTTTGTTATGCTATAATTTAAGTTAAACAAAATTACTTGTTTACAAAAGAGGGCGCAATGTATCATACCGTTTTTTTGATAGGAAATATTATTTTTTTCATAATGCTGGGAGTGAGCATACTTTTGCTTTTGCAAAAAATCATTTATCACATTTTTGGGCTATTCCCCTCAAAGAGATTTCCCGATGCAAAGAAAAACTACAAATATGCCATTCTAATTCCTGCGCGCAATGAAAGTGCAGTGATTGAGGAATTGCTAAATTCCATCAAAAATCAAACCTACGACAAAAATCTACTCAAAACTTATGTAATTGTCGAAAGTCTTGATGACCCAACTTGTGAGATTTGTAAAAATTATGAAAATACCGAAGTTTTCTTGCGCCAACATTTAGAAAATAAAGGCAAAGGTTACGCACTCGATGAGGCGGTAAAGCATATTTTCTCAAAAAATGAAAAGTATGATGCATTTTTTATCTTTGATGCGGACAATGTATTAGACAAAAATTTTATTACTGAAATGAACAAGTGCTATGATGCAGGTTTCAAACTTTGTCTAGGTTACCGAAATAGTAAAAACTGGAACGGTGGCTGGGTGGCTTCGTGTAGTGCGCTTACATTTTCTATGATAAATACTTTTCAAAACAAAAGCAAGGCGCGCTTCAATCGAAATGTAGTTGTAAGTGGAACAGGTTTTTATATTTCCGCTGATATTTTGGAAAGTCTGGGCGGTTGGGATTTCTGCACACTCACTGAGGATTATGAAATTTCCATTTACTCAACTTTGCACAACATAAAATCAACATACAACGAATATGCCGAATTTTATGATGAACAGCCTACAAAACTCAAAACTAGTTGGAATCAGCGTTTGCGTTGGTGCAAGGGTTATTCACAAGTTAACAAAAAATATCAAAAGAAACTGTTTAAGAGCATACTTTTTGACAAGGAAAATCGACTCAATAAACTTGAATACGGACTAAGCATCTTGCCAGTCGTGTGCCTACTTGTTACCACCATACTTTATGCCCTATTTACCCTAACTCTTGCGATAATCGGCTCTTGCATACGCGCCCCGCAAGCAATTGATGTTTGGATTGCATTTATAATAGTAATAGCAAGTATGTATCTATTCTTTGTGTTGTATAGTATGGTTATGCTACTTGCAGAACGCAAACATACAAATATTACTCTTAAAAATTCGCTTGTTTGTTGCTTGATGAGTCCTTTTTACTGGGCTTGCTATCTGCCTATTTACCTTACCGCAATGTTTAAAAAGGAAGTAGAATGGAAACCGATTGCACACAATGTGATTATGTCGCAAGATGGAAATAGTAAGATTGAAGTCACCCTTGAAGAAAGTGTAAAAAAGGAAAATAAAGAGAAAAAAACAACTAATAATGAAAAAAATGACTGATAAACTTGTAAAAATTAAGAAAAAATAATAGAATTTACAATCATTAATGGAAATTGTTTAAAACATAAAAAACGCAGTATAGTGATTAAATTTTGTCACTATGTTGCGTTTTTTTGCTAGTATATTATATAATTTGCAAATATCAATATAAACATAAAGTTAGTTTGTTAAATTTAATCAACCGTTGCGTCAAAAGTTACGGTCGTGCTTTTGTTTACATCTAAATCGTTTAACTCAAAGCCCGCATTTGGGTCTAGTTGGTCATCACTAACGCCGTCTATCATTACGGAGCCATCTACAAAAGTTACCCCGCTAGGCAACGCATCACTGAAAAACACATTGGTATTTTTTATAGTACCGCTATTTGTTACGATATGTTTGTAAGTTACCGTATCGCCAGTCTTTACTTGCTCTTTGTCAACCGATTTTACGATAGTGAGCAGTTGATTTTCTACTTTAATTTCCACCGAATTTGAATTTTCCTCAAAATCGGTCATTTCGTTTACCGAATAAGTGATAATCGATTTCGTGGTAACATTCGCAGGAAAATCAACATAAGCGACTTCAATGTCGTATGAAATAGTACATTCACTACCTGAGGCTATGTCATCACTTAAATCAAATCCAACCACTGGGTCAAGGTCAGGCTGTGAAACGCCATCAATTTTTAGCGACCCCGCCTTGAATGTACACCCCGCCGACAACTCATCTTGAATATGCGTATCTATAATAGAATACATACTATTATTTGTAAGTTTTAGATTTTGAGTAACCACACCACCCGCCATTATAAAAGTTTTTTCGCTTGTGCGTTCCTTTAAAAAAGAAGTAGTCATATTTTCTGTTTCGGAAATATTGCTAAAATTTGTAATAGTCTTTTTTGTTGTGTCGGGCAACACATAAGATGATATCAGTTTTGATTGATTAGTAATTTTTGCCATAAATTTTCCCTTTGCTTAAATTCTATATCATAATATGAAAAAAGCCGTTTTGTGTGTCAAAATTGCAAAAAATCACTAAAAAATCGCGTTTTTTGTAAAAAATCAAGTACTATGCAATGTCTTTGTCACTGCATAGTACTCAAAATACAACATTAT
>CAVBHV010000126.1:0-2570 GCA_963595385.1 bacterium | reverse complement strand
CCAATGTAATTGCCTATAATATTTTGTTTTTTAAATATTTAAAATATAATTTTATTTATATATATAATATAACAACTTTATTTATATGGTATATATCATTCTATATTGAAAAGCAAATTTAAATATAAAAACTAGCATTTTATCGTGCTAGTTTTATTTTTTAGGTATTTTTTACTATTTTTTGCGTATTTTTTAAGTATCAAAAATAGCTTAAAAGGGCTATTTACAAAATTCAGTTTCCTCAAATTCGATATCTTGTTCTTTTGCGCGTTGTTTGATTTCGTTTGCACAATAATCAAGTATTGAATCTTTGTTATTTTTTAAATCTTGCAAACTTTCTTCAATCAAAATATCAGGCATAACCGTGTTTTTGTCATAATTAAACCCCGCTGGTACACCCTGTCTGTGTCGTGTAACATTTTGGTCCCATAACGCCGTAGCGACATTAATCACAATGCCCGATTTAGTTATTGCATCATCGCAAATGTTACCGTGGAAAGAAGCGGGTTGCGCCATAGGTTCGCCAACAATCGTAAAGCCCAAACTCCTCAATTTTTGCGCCGTTAGTACACTTGAAGAAAATGAATTGTGATTAACTAAACAGTATCCAGTTGCCTTTGCAGTGCCTAAAATTTCCCATAATTCTTTAAATAAACTAAACATACCACCTGTGTTATCGCGCACATCTATAATGATAGGTTTATTTTTTGATGCAAATTGCATTATTTCACTGTGAAATTTATTTATATTGAGTGATTTACTTCTTTTGAATGAATTAATCTTTAAATAAGCATAATCATTCATTTCGCGCAATTCAAAAAGCGGTTTAGCCTTTTTTGCATATTTTGTTTTATGATTGTAACCCATTGTTTTAACCGTTAAATCAAAAATTTTACTGTCATCTCGCAAGGTCAAAGTAATCTCGTTTTTATCGGTAATTCCCAAGACTCGATAAAAACATTCAAATTGCAAACTATGTTCAAACTCAAAATCAAATGCACCGTTTTCGGTAGAAATAATAGGAGTTGCTATCTCAATAATTTCTTCCAGCGGTAGCCCATTAATTGCCAAAATTTGAGTATTCAATATTTCTTGCGAAATAGAGTTTAAATCTACATTAACAATGCAAAAACCCTCTTTAAATTTTTTGACAGAAAACGGAAATCTGCCATCTACAATATTAGGAAATCGCATCCACAAATGAGCATCACCCAAAAGCGCCCTCAGCCTTAACGCCTCATATATTTGCCCATAATAATCTAGATTGTCCCAATTTTCTTTGGAGCGTGCCATTTCTTTTTCAAACTGCACCTCTGTTATTTTGAAAAATAAATTCGGGTGAATTTTTTTCATTTTATAGAACGCTTCTTGCAAATCTTCAAACTGCATAAACCCCTCCGTTTTTCTCTAATCTCTCTAAGATAATTATACCACAATTTACCCAAAATGTCAATTTGCATTACATTTGAAAATTAGTTTTTTATGCGCCAATCTTAGTAAATAATAAAGCAAAATTTATGACAAAAATTTGATTTTTTAATCACACATATTCCGCAATAACCAAAAAAGCCTCTACAAAAGGGCTTTTTTAGTTAAAAATTAGTTAGTTATTACAAATTTTTTCTAACTATTAGTTAGTTTTTATACACCTGATTACCAGTCGATTTTGAGATGGGAGTCTTTTGCAAATAAGCGATTGCTTTGGAGTTTTAGGTTTATTTTATCAGCAATTAAGGCTATAAATTCGGCATTTGTTGGTTTATCTAACGGAGTGTAAATTTCTGCACCAAACAGGCTATTTAGGCGAGGAAACTTACCAAAATTAAAGCAATCTTCTAGCGTTGAGCGTATGGCGCGCTCAATTCTTGCGGTACTAGTATCAAAAAATTGCGCAAGGCGAGGGTACATTTTTGTGGTAACCGAGCTTGTGATAACATACGGCTCAGCCACAGCCATTTTTATGGCACGATTTAGGTATGCCGAACCAACTAAATTTCTACGAATACCAAGAGTTGAGAAAATTTTATCAATTAAACATTCGGTTACAAACGACTGGCGCGCATCTGCGTTATCAATATCTTGCTCGGAAACTGTGCCGATTACCGTGTTTTGCTCTAATTTTTTGCTGTTTTCTGCTTGTGCATCAACAAAATCAATCGAATTTTCGTTGATTTTTCGCGTATTTTCTACCTTATTTTTTAAAGAATTTTCGTTCATAATTTTGCACATTTTATCAATACCTTTTTTACCTTCTGGACACAAAAAATTTGCAATGGTTGAGAGTTTTCCTATATAATAAACCGATGTTTTTATTCCGCTGATTTTAACCTGTCTTTCTAGTGTTGCAAACTCCAACGAAGAACAAATTTTGTCTAAATTTTGAAGTGTGCTTTCTTTGTTAGTTGTGATAAAAATTGAAGAATTTACATCGAATTTTTCGATAGATTTTTCATCTCCTAAAACAATGTTTTCGTTAATACAAAATGCCATTAAATGCCTTGTAACTGTACCTATCAATTCAGTATTTTTATCCAAAAGTATGAATGCCATAATTTATATCTCCCTTTATT
>CAVBHV010000125.1:0-2572 GCA_963595385.1 bacterium | reverse complement strand
ATTTACAGTCTTGCCTAGACTTTGAGCAATTTTGTCCAACTTGGTTTGAATTGAACGACTTGTGTTGTTGGCATTAGATGATGCACTACGCAATTCTTGTCTAATTCCACTGTCATCAATTTTGATTTTCTTGTCGCCCAAAGCGCCGACAACATCTGCTTTACCCTTAGCATCAACATCTTTTGCATCAACTTTGCTTGCATCTACATCGCCATCGAGTTTATTTTCACCATTCAAGTCAATAGTATCAGCATTGGTAGTTGTAACACTAGATGTTTCGCTTGCTTGACCGATATTGATTTCAGCCGTTTGGCTGTCATCAGTGATAGTTGCATTTCCAGTATCAAGGTTAGCGGTATCTATGGTATAATTATTATCAGCGCCATCATTCACTATGCGTACAGGTACAGGCTCCCTTGATGATGTTGGAATACCCAAATCACCAGTTCTGCCTCCACCGCCTCCGCCACCAGGTGATGGAGGGGTACCGCCAGTGCCTTCGCCATCAGTATCATCATCGGTTGCACCAGCGCCACCACTAGCGGCATTCTTGACAGCCGCATTCGTATTTTTCGAAGCATCTTGCAAAGCCTTTTCATGCGCAAGTTCTTCTTCAATTTCTTGTTTCATTTTAAGGTCATCTTTGGTGTCTTTACGCTTTTTAGCATCTTCATCATCTTTGAATTTCTTTGAAATGTCACTAAATATAGGAGCACCTTTGCCAGCAGTCTTGCTGTCTTCTTTTAGCATATTCCACATAGGAGTAGCCTCTGCAAAACCTTTAACTCCATCATTAAGAGCCTTTTTACGCTTGTCAGCGGTTAGTTTTACATTACGAGTGCCACCAGTAAGGTTACCATCCTCATCATAAACAGGCACGACACCGCCGTCATTGAGGTAAGTTTTTGTATTTCTTAATTGAGCGCTTCTACGATTAACCCTATTTTGCAAATCTTGATTTTCAGCACTACCTTGCGTACCTATACGGCGTTGGCCCCACGCTCTCAATCTATCTTTTGCAGACACATCTTCTAAATCTCTAGTGGCATCTTTAGTCCCTGGAGCAGTGATATTACCATTTTTATCAAATGATAAATCTTTAATTGCGCCTTTTGTCTTGACACTATCAGCAATTTTTGCACCCGCAAATCTAGCAGCGCGCGCAGGCATCATAGCAAGGTTTCCCGCTTGACCTATTGCTTTTAAACCCATTTGCTTTGCCTCTTTACCTACCGCTTCACCAGTTTTAAGTGCATCGCCTTGCCCCACCATTTCGGTAACAAGGTCAACAAGCGACCTAATAGAAACGAGCGCAGTAAATATGAAAATCAACTGCATAATTGCGTTGTACAATCCATTGATTCCGTCTGGCGGAAACAATGTAACTGTTTGCAATAATGTCAAAATCATAAACACAAGGTTAAGTCCTAAAATTGGACCATATGCAGAGAACACACGCTTGATAAAAGCACCTCTCCACGACTTGTATCTATCGCCACCATCAAGAGGCATAAGCGAAACAGCCAAAGGTGATAATACAAATAAAATCGTAAGTTCATACAACCGACAAATTACACCTATAAGGAGTTTCAAGAGTATCATAATAATCATATATGATGCTATGTAACCTATCAAATAGTTGTAATACAATGGGTTGTAAAAATAGAACACTAACTGATAATTACCTATATCAAAACTGCTAAATGTCCTAGTTTTTTGCCCTAAGCCCGTATCGCCAACGGTCGTAAAACTAGCCACTCCACCTTCAGCCACTGGCGTTGCGCCAGACCTAAACGCATCATCAATTAAATCAGCAATCTTGCCTTGGTCATATGCACTTAAATTTGCAATCCCCGGTATATAACTAAATGTACCATTTCTGCCATTGTAAATTTCTTGTGCAAACTCGGCATCTGACCTTACCCTACTTGCATTATATGCGGAAGCGGTAAATACTTGCGTGCTAAAAGAAACCGCATCACGCGAGGTCGCGCCATCTAGCATTTTTAGCACAAAATTCGATACAATTACACCCAAAAAGCACACTACTGGCACAATCGCAAAGTAAGCAATCGCCTTTAATGCACTCTTGAATATGTTACCCTTTGAATTGTCTTTTTCATCAAATTCTACTTTTAGTACGGCGATAAATGTAGTGATAAATAGCAGAATTATAGCAGCGACAAGTATAGATATAAATACTGCTTGCACTGTACTACTCTGCAAAAACTGCATTACCAAATCGCCACTGACCGCTTGTCCATTTTGATAATAAACATCAAGACCTGCCGCCTTTCTAAACACACAAGTCACAACATCCATTACAAAAAAGAAACCAATTTGCACCATATAAAATATGCCACCGATAGTGTATGCAAAGAAATTTCCTAATGGTGTAACGATAAAGTCAGTAAAAGCATCTTTCAACCAGTTGATAAGACCATCTAACCATCCGCCTAATTGTGAAACACCGCTAGTCAAGTTTTTTCCCTCCCCTGTATTTTTGTACTTTCTAGCCCTATTAAATTGATTATATCAAATAAAAATTCATATTGCAAGAATAAAATGCTAA
>CAVBHV010000124.1:0-2634 GCA_963595385.1 bacterium | reverse complement strand
GTATCACGGTCGCGAACCGTTACGCAATTATCTTCTTCACTATCAAAATCGTATGTAACACAGAACGGCGTACCGATTTCATCTTGCCTACGGTAGCGTTTACCGATTGAACCTGTTGTGTCATATTCACATCTAAATTGCTCGTTAAGTTTGTTGTAGAGAACGAAAGATTTTTCTTCCAACTTTTTGCTCAAAGGCAAAACAGCACATTTGATAGGTGCAATTTTAGGGCTAAAACGCATCACTACACGCTCATCATCTTCGGCAAGTTTTTCCACTGAATAAGCACTGCACAATGTCGCTAAAAACATTCTATCTACCCCTACACTAGGCTCCACTACATATGGAATATAATTTTCATTTGTAAATGGGTCTGTATAAGACAAGTCCTCGCCACTGAATTTTTGATGTTGATTTAAGTCGTAATCAGTTCGATTTGCAATCCCCCACAATTCACCCCAACCAAATGGGAATTTAAATTCAATATCAGTTGTTGCCTTTGAGTAAAAACATAATTCCTCTGGACTGTGGTCGCGGAAACGCAAAGCATCTTTTTCAATACCAACGCTCACCAAAAAGTCAAAGCATGCTTGCCTATAGTACTTATGCCAGTCCATAGCAGAGTCAGGCTGACAGAAAAACTCCATTTCCATTTGCTCAAACTCGCGCATACGAAAAATAAAGTTACCTGGGGTAATTTCATTTCTAAATGCTTTACCAATTTGGCAAATACCCATAGGCAATTTACTACGAGTAGCACGCATAACATTCTTGAAATTTACAAAGATACCACCCGCAGTTTCTGGTCGCAAGTAAACTGTATTTGTATTATCCTCGGTTACTCCAATAAATGTCTTGAACATTAAGTTAAATTTTCTAATAGGCGTAAAATCGCATTTGCCACAATTTGGACAAACTATTGTGTTGTCAGCGATAAAGTTTTGCATTTCTTCATCACTCATCGCTTCTACGCTACCGATTTCGTGCTTGTTGCCTTTCTTTTCTTCATTAAAAAGCCATTCTTCAATTAATTTATCAGCACGGTGGCGCATCTTACACTGCTTGCAATCTAACAACGGGTCACTAAAACCATCTAAGTGTCCACTTGCTTTCCATACGCTTGGGTTCATAATAATTGCACTATCAATACCCACATTGTGTGGTTCTTGCTGTACAAATCTACGCCACCACGCATTTTTGAGGTTGTTTTTCAATTCAACACCCAATGGACCATAATCCCAAGAATTGCTCAAACCTCCATAAATTTCACTGCCCGCAAAAATAAAACCTCGATTTTTGCAAAGCGCTACTAGTTCTACCATATTTAAGTCGTCTTTCATCTAAGTACTCCAAAATTTGTATTGTAATATATATATTATATAATAAATTTGCCTATAAATCAAGTTAAATGGTGAAATTACCCAAATCAATAATCAATACTTTCTACCCATTTTGCGCGCACGCTTGCGCTCATCTTTCATTAATTCTCGATTGTAAAAATAAATGTTCCAGTACTGGCGCATTGCTTTTTTAAGATAAACAACCATTTCAGGGTCAAGTTGCTTGTATCTTTTGCGTATCATTTTTAAGCAACGCAAAACCTGCCATTTAAATTCAATAACGGTAGATTTTTCACTCGCGCTTAACAAATCAAAGCAAATGTCGATTACTTTTGAACGCTCTTCATCAGTATAACACAGCATCCAATCTTTTACCGCACGCGCGAAAACCTTACAATTAAATGAAGTCGTTTCGGTCGTATCCAATTTCCCTTCATCAGTCACCATCCAACGGAAAGGAGCGTGTTGCATTATAGACACTCCATAACAGCGCACCACTTCGTAATTATCTACAAAGTGCATAATTACCCCAATCATTGAGTCGCGCGTAACATATTTTTTTATTTTGTGTTCTACACGCTTGTAATTAGGCGAATCAAATATATCATATTTAAACCCAGGGCCATCAAAATCATAGATTTTTTCAATTCTATCTTGAATAGATTTTTGCGTGTAAATTCCCGCAAAACACGCAAGATTACCCCCCTTAGAGTGACCGCCCAAGTATAATTTGCCAGTTAATTTGTGCGCTATTTTTTCTAAATATAGCAAACACTGTTTTTGCGAAGGAACTACATCTAAAAAAGACATATTGAAATCTTCTTTCCAACCAATAATTGTAGCATCAGTACCACGAAACGCCACAAAATTACATTCTTCAAATATAAAGACTATTGCGGAAAATTGCAACTCCAAATCTGTATCAAAACGGCTACGGTAAAAATTTAATTTCATATTTTTATATCTTTCCGTTTCAAACATCATCTTCATCAATTTTGCGTTGTCTGGCTCAGCCAAAGTATTTGCGGACATCTGTTTTAGTAGATTTTCACTATTTAAACTCAAAAAATCGACAGGCTCCATATCCTCTCGAATGGTATGAACTAACCCACGAAAATCCATATAAGACAATTCACTCAAAATAAGCGCATCGACTTCATTAAAAGGCAACTGAGATAATGTAAAAGACCCAAAACGCTTTACATAATAAAACATATTCTTCCGCATAATCTTTCTCCCTAAATTATTTTAATATACTTCGCATTTTTTGTCAACAAACGACCAAAATTTAATT
>CAVBHV010000123.1:0-2636 GCA_963595385.1 bacterium | reverse complement strand
GTTGGGGAGTATGCCATATTGACAAAATTGCTAAAATATGTTATAATATTATATGGATATAAAAACATAGGAAGGGAAAATGGAAACAGTTTACAGACCTTATAGTTTCAAAATGACAGATATGGCATTTCGCGAAGATTTGCAAGTACATTTGCGCAATTTGCTAAAAAGCACTCAAAAATTAAAGCAAATGTATCACGGCATTTTGCCTCGCGTGAAAAAAGTAAATTTGGGCAAAGCGACCAAAGTTGTGGCATCAAATATCAAGAGTTTAAATAAATTGACAATCAGCACGCTCAAATTTGTAGGTGATGTAACAGCGCTAAGTCAATTATACCAAATGTTAGGCAAGCCTTATGTTGAATTAGTGAAAAATTACATTGGAATTGTAAAAGATTGCGTAGGCTTCGTGAAAAGTAAACACCAAAACTACAAAATCAAGCACTTAAAATTTATGGGCGACACACCAGTAATGCTAAATATCGGCGCAAGTGCGTTTTATGATAAAAAAGGCAAGTTCAAGCACCCTGATAGCGAGTTTAATACATTCCTAAAATCTACCTTAAAGCACAACGGCATTTTGATTGTAAATTCAATCAATGGCTACCAAAAGTGCGAACGCATTGTAAATAAATACGCCAAAAACCGTGTTTGCATTGTGGCAGGTAATGGCGCGTTTGTGTCAGTGCCAAATGGAGAGGGCGGACAAATCGTGTTACAAGATAAGCGTATTCCAAAGGACACAGCACTTAAAGTTTACAACTTTTTCAATAGAGCCGAAAACAAGACATTGCTCAAAAATTACTATATGATTGTGGAAACCGATGAGGAAAACCCAACTATCGTGGACATCGCGAGCGGTTCGTGGAAAAGTGGGCTAAGTGGCAAATTCGACACTGGCGAAACAAACCTAAAATACGCACTTTCGCACGCATATAATATTAGATTTATGCCAAAAGTGAGTAAAGCGGAAGCACAAAACGCACTAAATAAATCAGGCAAAAAGATAGAGCGTATGGACAACCTCAACGCCGTTTACAATGCTTATACAAACGATATGGCAAAAAACTTGTTAGAGTTACCGCAAGACTTGCTAAATGAATTAGACAAAAGCGCCGAGTTGCAGTTGGGCAAAAATGGTAGCCTATGCATCGTGCCAAAAGGTTGTAGCAAAATGAAATCGGCAGAAATGCTTGCTACCGCTTTGGGGCTACCAACTAGCCAAATTTTGACATTCGCCACAAACTGCGCCGATGTGTGCAAAGGCTTGTCGTTTAGTGAAATGCAAGACAATTTCAATGCGCAATCACCAAAAAATATCTTTGATTGTTTCGCGCTAGATGATGGCGCAATTAAAAACGCAAAACGCGTGTTGATTGATACAAAACATTTTGATTCTGTAAATATCTATAATTTGAAAAACAAAGTGCAACAAGGCTTTGATGCCGAAAATCAACGCTTATACAACGAAAAAATTACCAAATCGCGCAACGAAATGGTGGTCGCTCATACAGCAAAAATGAAACAAGATATAGCGAAATTGAAAGCAGAAATCGAGGAATTGCAAGCAAAACCCGCAAGCGAGGAAAACCAAGAGCAAATCGCAAACCTTTCAAAGAAAATTGATGAGGCAAAACTTGATTTTGATAATGTTATGACGCAATTTGACCAGTACGCAAAAGCAACCCCAGTACAACAATGGTACAAAGAAAGCGATATAAATGTAAAACATTATACCGATATTACACGCAAAATCAATCATATGTCTAAAAAACAACTCACAGAACTGCAAAAATAAATAGATTGCCACGCTACGCTCGCAATGACAAGTTTGAGCGTGTTGCTGATAACCGTTCTAATTGAGATTATTGAGGTTAAGTAATATTAGAAAGGTTGAGTGATAGTCAGTACGGGACTTGTCATTGCGAGGGAACGCAGTGACCGCGGCAATCTCTTATTTAAAAAACAATCTGTTCCTCTTTTTACACCCCAATGGGGTGTTTTTCTTGTTTTTACATTCCTTTTGTCATTGCGAGGGAGTGAAACGACCGCGGCAATCTCTAAATTATAGGTCAAATCGCTTGCCTTTTCCTCTTAATATTGTTATAGTGTAAAAAACATTAAGGTGATAATATGGAAGAAAAGAACTATTATGTATATATTCTCGCAAATTCTACAAATTCAACTATTTATGTAGGTGTTACTTGCGATATAGCAAGGCGCTTGTATGAGCATAAACATAAATCAGTACAAGGCTTTACCAGTAAATACAATGTCAACAAGTTGGTTTATTGCGAAGTTACAAATGATGCATATAGTGCAATTTGCAGAGAAAAACAAATCAAAAGTTGGTCTAGGCGCAAAAAGAACGAACTGATTGAAAGTATCAATAAGAACTGGGAAGAAATAACCAATTATTAAATTTATAGATTGCCACGGTCACTGCGTTCCCTTGCAATGACAAGAAGATTTTTTATTATTCTATTTTTTTAGATTGCCACACCCCTTACGGGGTTCGCAATGACAAGTTGGGGTGTGTTATTGCTCACGGTTCTATTGTTACTTGCATTATTTAAGTAATAGTAGAAAGGTTAAGCGATAACAAGTACGGAACTTGTCATTGCGAGGGAGTGAAA
>CAVBHV010000122.1:0-2647 GCA_963595385.1 bacterium | reverse complement strand
ATATAAGGAGAATAACTATGACAACTGGTGCTATTGTTGGAATTGTGATAGGTGGTGTTATGCTACTTATTGTTGTTGCACTCATCATTTGGGTGATTGCGACCTACAACGCTTTTGTTCGTATGCGTAACAACATTGATGAAGGCTTTTCGACTATGGATGTTTATCTCAAAAAGCGCTACGACCTCATACCAAACATTGTAGAAACGGTTAAAGGCTATGCAAAACACGAAAAAGAAACTCTTGATGCTGTTGTGTCCGCTAGAAATATGGCTATGGCAAGTAAAGATGTAAACGAGCAGTTGAAAAATGAAAATGCGCTTTCTGGTACATTGAAATCTTTGTTTGCAGTTGCTGAAAATTACCCACAATTAAAGGCAGACAAAAATTTCTTGGACTTGCAAAACACACTAAGCAATCTTGAAACTGAAATCGCTCAATCACGCAAGTACTACAACGGGGTAGTAAAAATTTACAATACAAAGCGTGAAATGTTCCCTTCAAACTTTATCGCAAAGTGGTTCAATTTTGAAAAACGCCCTCTTTACGAAGTTGAGAGTGAAGAAGAACGCAAGAATGTACAAGTTAAATTTTAGATTAAAGGCAAGGACTTTTTCCTTGCTTTTTTAAAGAGGAAATGATGACAAACAAAAAATTATTTTGGCAAATTTTTGCAGTTGTGATTGTATTTTTTATGATTTTTGCTGGTGCCATTATTTGTATAGTTTTAGATAGTTCTGACACCTCTCAGCCTACAAAAGACAATGGCTACTATATCACAAATTATGAAGTTGTAATGAATATCAATCAAGATAACACAGTAAATGTACAAGAGCGAATTGAGGTTGTTTTTACAGAAAATAGACACGGTATTGTGCGCGCGTTGCCATTAAAATCAAATGTGCAATTTATGCATAACGGGCAAGAAAAATCAATGTTGTACAAACTAAACTATTACGATATTGAGGCAACTTGTGCAAATGGTACGGGTGTGTACGATACATACGAGAGTAATGGTTATTTGTGTTTGCAAATGGGGAGTGCGAGTAGTTTTGTAGAAACCTATCGACCAGTTATTTATGATTTTGAATATTTGTTAGATTTGGGTGATGATAGACTAACTGATATGGACCAGTTCTATTTCAATATCATAGGAAGCGGTTGGGACACAACTATTGCAAATTTCAATTTCAAGTTGATTTTTCCAAAAAGCATTATGGACTACTATTCCTACTCAGGTACTCAGCAAGAATATGGAGTTTGGTTGTACTTTAATCAAAACAATGAACAAAAAAATCTCAAACCTGCGATTGACACAACTGGTACAATTTTGACCTACTCAAATACAGAAGGACTTGACGCGTTTTCACCCGTAACAATCCGTGTAGTTATGGAGCAAGGGTATTTTAACAATCGAAGAAGTTTTACTTATGACATTGTTGGACTTGTTTTGGGCGTATTGTGTTTAATTGCGTTGCTAATTACATTCCGTTATACGAAATCAAAGTATAAAATAGTGCCAACAGTCGAATTTAGCGAACCCAAAGACACAAATTCAGCAGAGGTCGGGTATTTGATTGATGCAACGGTTGAAAATCGCGATATAACTTCACTAATTATCTACTGGGCAAGTAAAGGTTATATCAAGATTGAGGAAAAAGGTAAAAAGATTACGCTAGAACGCTTAAAGCCTGCTGATGATGAGATGAAAAAATACGAGCAGAAATTCTTTAACAAAATTTTTGCCACTGGCGAAAGAGTGCAATTAGATGATTTGGGTGGAAATTTTGGAGAAGCGGTGCGCGATTGTAAATATGGCGTGCGCGCTGGGCATAAATACAAAAGTTTCAATCAAAAAGCAATGACAAGTCTTTGGTATTTTGCAATTTTACCTATAATTTTAATGGCGCTAGCGTTGATTTTTACGCAAATGCGCATAGGCTCAACTTATATTTATGCTATTAGTTTTGTATTGTTATTTGGTGTGTCTATGGCTATGTTATGGCTTGTTAGTATCAAAAAGCACCAGTATTATTTAGGCAAAAAATTTGCCATTAGGCGGAATATCGCTTTTGTGTTGATAACAGCATTTTTGGTTGCAATCAATATCTTACAATGGGACTTTTACTGTGACCCATTCTGCACAAAAATTTTGGCTAGTATCTTAATTTTGGTGGGCGGAATTTTGATTTGCTTGCAAAGTTTCCATACAAAAAAAGGTGCAATTTTGGCAGGACAACTCATAGGACTAAAAAATTACATTGAAGTTGCAGAAAAAGACCGTATAGTTCTGCTTGCTGAAAAAGAGCCTGAGGTCTTTTACAAAATTTTGCCGTTTGCCTATGTGCTGGGTGTAAGTAAAATTTGGTGCGAAAAGTTTGAGTCAATTCACATAAATGCGCCTAGTTGGTATGTAACCGACAGTGGCGATATGTTCTCTACAATCGTTTTTTACTCAATGTTTAACAATAGTTTAAATTCGATAAACACGACTTTTACCGCTAGTTCAGTGCATACGACCGCTAGTCAATTTGGAGGCCCGTTTGGTAGTGGCGGAGGATTTAGCGGAGGAGGCTTCGGCGGAGGCGGAGGCGGTAGTTGGTAAGAAAAGATACCCTATTTTAGGGTATTTTTTGTTTATTGAAAG
>CAVBHV010000121.1:0-2697 GCA_963595385.1 bacterium | reverse complement strand
CATTTTGCAGGGTTACATCTTGCAAAAAGCTGTTGATAAGATTTGTGAGGTAGTCCCAAACTTCGCGCGTATCACAAATTGCAGAACGCGGACAATTTTCCCCATCTAAACAAGAAGCAAGGCAAGTATTGTCGCCCGTTGCATCTAAAATTTGCTTTATGGTTATTTCGTTTGCTGAGCGCGATAGTCTATATCCGCCATTCACCCCGCGCACGCCCTCAACGAGCCCCGCTTGTGCAAGCATAGAGATAATTTTTTCCAAATATTTTACCGACACATCTTGTCTAGCGGAAATATCGGCAAGCGAAGTGAGTTCGCCATTTTTGCGCGCAATATCCGCCATAACGCGCACGGCATAACGCCCTTTTGTGGTCAAATGCATATTTTCACCTAGCCTAAATTTTCCAATTTCAATTTGATTTCTTCTTGGTGCAACGCATCTAGCATTTCCTCAATATCGCCCTGCATAAAGTCATTTATATTGTGCATACTCAAACCTATACGGTGGTCGGTGACTCTACCTTGTGGGAAGTTGTATGTACGAATACGCTCGCTACGGTCACCCGTACCGACTTGTGATTTACGCTGTTGCGCATTTTCGGCAACGGCTTTTTGTTGTTGCATATCTTCGAGTTTTGCAAGCAAAATTTTCATTGCTTTGTCTTTATTTTTGATTTGACTGCGTTCATCTTGGCAAGTTACCACAATTCCGCTAGGAATGTGTGTAATACGAATTGCTGAGTCGGTGGTATTTACACCTTGTCCGCCGTGTCCGCCCGCACGATATGTATCAATGCGCAAATCTTTGTCATCTATTGCGACATCGGTTTCCTCAACCTCAGGCAAAATGGCAACCGTAACAGTACTAGTATGCACTCTGCCTTGCGACTCCGTTTCTGGCACGCGTTGCACGCGATGCACACCGCTTTCCCACTTCAATTTCCTATAAGCGCCCACACCATCAATCAGCATAACGCCCTCTTTTAGTCCGCCGACCTCAGTTTCGCTGTACTCCATAATTTCAGTGCGCCAACCTTGTTTTTCGGCGTATTTTTGGTACATTTTAAACAATTCTGCGCCAAAAAGCGATGCCTCATCGCCACCAGCAGCGGGGCGAACTTCTACATAAACGCTACTGTCATCGTTTTTATCGCGAGGCAAAAGCATAATGCGCGCCTCTTCCTCGATTTTAGCAATTTCAGCCTCAGCATCAGTTTTTTCCGCTTGCGCCATTTCTACAAGTTCGCTATCGGTGGTTTCGGCTAGCATTTCGGTAGCGCTATTTAATTTTGCATTTACCTTTTCAAAACGCTCGTAAAGTTCGACATACTCGGTAAGCGCAGAATGTTCTTTTGCCACTTTTTTGTATTTATTTATATCGGCAATCAAATTAGGGTCGCACATTTCCTCGCCTAACTGCTTATATTTCTCCACAAATGGTAATATTTTTTCAATCATTTTTTACTCCTCGCAATTACAAATCTATCAAATCCGTAATAATCTGCCACAATATCGCAATCAAAATTTTCGCTCAAAATTTCAGCCACTTTGTCCGCTTGGTAGTCACCTACCTCCAAATACATCACGCCACCCGCGTTTAGGTGTTTAGGCGCAAGAATGCTCAATTTTCTATAAAAATCTAGTCCGTCCTCTCCGCCAAAAAGGGCTATCTTAGGCTCAAAATCACGCACGCTAGCGGGTAGCGTGTCCATTTCTTTTTTATCAAGATATGGCGGGTTAGATACAATCAAATCGAATTTATCTAGCCTATCATCAACCAAATCGCATTGATAAAAATTTACCGCAACATTGTTTGCCATTGCGTTTTGAATAGCAACTTTGATTGCATTTTCGCTAATATCAGTCGCGGACACAACCGCATCAAGATTTTTGCCCAAAGCAACCGCTATGCAACCACTTCCCGTGCAAATATCCAGTATAGCAGTAGGCACACCCGCGTATTCTTGAATAATCATATCGCAGAGTTGTTCCGTTTCGCTACGCGGAATAAGTACATCGGGGGTCACCGACAATTCGCAATTCACAAAAGGCACCGTACCTAAAATATAGCCTAATGGCTCATTATTTTTCAAGCGTTTTAAATCGCGTTTGATTTCTGGTAGCATTTTGGCAGGAATTGTCGTTAAATCCCAACTAATCGGCTCAGATTTCAATTTATTCACCAACAGCCACGCAAAATCGCGCGATTGATTTTTGTCTAAATCTTTGTTATTTTGATTAAAAAATTCACGAATTGTCATTAGCCCTTGTTCTCCTTTTTTAGTCTAAAAAAGCAAAAAAATAGATGCCAAAAATTTTTTAGCACCTATTGTCCACTTATGCAGATTTCTTGTCAAGGTTGAATTTTTTGTTAAATTTCTCAACACGACCAGCAGAATCTACAATCTTTTGGTTACCAGTAAAGAAAGGGTGGCATTTGTTGCAAATGTCAACTTTCATAACATCTTCTTTATATGTAGAACGAGTGTCAAAAGTTTCACCGCAAGCGCAAACGACCTTTACATTGTGGTAATTTGGATGAACATTTTTCATACTTAGCACCTCAATTTAAAATTTTTAGTAGGTTAATTATATATTATTTTTAACAAAAAATCAATAGTTTACGGCAAAAATTTTGAAAAATAGCACAATAAAACATTAAATCTTATTTTAAATAGTAAAATCACCCTCAAAAAA
>CAVBHV010000120.1:0-2729 GCA_963595385.1 bacterium | reverse complement strand
GAGTAGGAGTTTGTGATTTTTGCTCGATATATTTATCAATAAATTCTTGTATAGACAAGGTAATATCAGTTCCTAATGTTGTTTTTTGCTCATTGGTTAGAGTGATAATTCCAGCAGTTTCTAGGTCGCCGATAGTCAAGCCACTCCTAATCTGCATATCGTTGATTGTACCGATTGTAACTGGCTCAAAGCCATTATATTCTGTGGTTAAGTTTCCTATCAAACTAAATACGCCCGTTGCTTGGTTTGGTTCGCTAATTCCCAAAATATCGGCAATTTTTATGTCATTGACTTTGCTAGAAATGTCGCTTACTTTTGTATTGTCGTCAGCATCGTAAATTAAGCGTAAAACATTATTTTGTGGTAATTCTTCAATATTTGTAAATACATCTTTAAGTAATATGCTATCTTTCAAATCGTTAAACGCTTTGGTTGGGTCGGCAGTACCACCGAATAGGTCGCTAAGATTCATACCAGCCACAACTTTTGCGATACCCTCAGTAGGAGTAATTCTCATTAAATCACCCAAAGTCTTTCCGCTACCACCGATTGCGTTCATAATCGCATCGCCAGCGGTAACGCTAGAGTTTTTGCCTAATAAGTCGCGCATTGTTACGCTAGCAATCATACTCATTACGCCAGTAGTTTCTTGGTTGTCAAGGAAATCACCCAAAGTGGTATAACTCCCCTCGCTACCGATAATCGCATTGAGAATTGCATCGGCTGGGTTGTCGCCTAATAAGTCGGCAAACTCAACATTTGCGATATATTTCATCATTCCAGAAGTTGCAGTAAAGTCAAAGATTGAACCGATTGTGTTACCCTCTTGTGATAGCGCTTGTTTAAACGCAGTTTCAGGGTCGCTACCAAACAAGTCTTTTACTTGTATAGTCATCACACATTCAATTAATTTGCTACTAAATGTATCAATTCCTAGTACATTTGCAAGAGTCTTTGTACTCTTTTTCAATTCCGCCATAATAGCACCACTTGGGTCGCTCCCTAGCAAGTCGGCAAACGCTACATTACCGATTATGCCTAAAAATCCCTCATCATCTTGTGTCTTTAACAATTCGCCTAATGTGCCAAAATTGTCCGCAAGCACTGCTATCAAATCATCACTTTTTGCGATAGTGTTTAAGTCCATATCAGCGAGTTTTGCGAGTGCGTTTGGTGAATTTTCATCACCGATTAAATCGTAAATCTTTGCGGTTTTGAGGTCATCAGCGAAAGTTTCGCTAGTGCTATTTTGTAGGGCTTTGATAAACCCGCCTAATGTGTTTACAAAATCGGCACTTTGTCCGCTAGAAATCAATTCGCCTAGCGTTGCGGTTGTGTTTGAATCTAAGAGTTGTTGCAAAGTCATTTCTTTTTGCGCATCGGTCAAGGTACTGCTACTTAGTTGCGCTGGCGACAAAATTTGGTTAACCTTTAAACTTGCGATAGTGTCACGCAATTCGCTCAAATTTGTGTCCGCGCTAATGTGCGCGAAAATCGAATTTGTAAAGAAGTCAGTGTTGCCCTCTACCACTTTGCCTAAAGTCACAAAGTTGCCGATATATACAGCGCTAAGTAAGTTATCAATGGTAGTTGTCGGGTCATCAATTAAATCGGTCAATTTTGTACTTTCCAAAAAGTCAAGGTTTTGCATTTCGGAAAAGTCTATTATCTTGCCAAGCACTAAACCTGCGTATGCTTCGTTCATTTTGGCAGTAACTGTCTTGATAGGCTCATCGCCGTTTAGGTCGTTGTAATTTACATTGCGCAATGCAAACAAAATATGGTCGCTTGCGGTACTATTTTCATCAACCGTTTCAGGCACGGTCATAAACTGGTGCAAAGGCACAGTTTTGATATAGTCGGTCATTTTGTTTAGTTTGGTATTGTTAAATTCTTCCGTTTGTGCAAAATCAAAATCGGTTAAATCGAGCAAATCATTTAGCAATGCGCCGTCCGCATTTTCCAAAATTTGGTCGGTCGTAATTTTGGTTACGAGCAAGTTTCTAAGCCCTGCATAGACATCTTTTTGCCCTGTTTCTGGGTACGGCATAATGCTTAGCCCACCAGCGTTGATAATTTCTTGAATAGTCAAATTATCTTCGCTAAAATGCTTAGGCAAAATTTCTAGCGCTTCGCTAATAGTGAGTTCGGCGAGAGATTTCTTTGCGGTGCTAGTTTTGGTTGTGTAATATTTATCTTTTAGTGCTGGGTAGCCGAGGTCATCGAGAATGGTGATATTGAAACTTTTTAGCACTTCATCAACGGTTGTGTTGTCGTAAAGCACTGGTAAAATCACATCTACAAAATCACCTAAGTTATTTGCAATGTCTTGTATTCGGTAAGATTTCACCGCCTGTTTTTTACCTAAAAAGTTTACCTCTGCTGAGTAAACGCAAGCAAGGTTTATTTCAGTGCCTGGTATAGTTTCGGGCAATTTAACCCCGAAATCATTTTCCAAAGTTTCGAGAGTTGCTTCGGTATAACTATCTTTGTATTCGATACCTAATGCAATTAAATCTTTCAACGCTTTGTCACGAATTTCACCTTCAACAGGCAATTTTAACCCTATGATATTTTCAATTTGCGTAAGGGTAACATTGTAATAGCAATAAAGCATTGTACCGCCCACAAACACAATCAAAAATACAAAGGCAAATAAAAAACCCATTGCAAATGAGCCACAGCCTCCGCGCTTTTTGATAATAGGTTTTACCTGTACGGTGGTGTTG
>CAVBHV010000119.1:0-2730 GCA_963595385.1 bacterium | reverse complement strand
ATTTTGAGTAAAAATTGTATATTTATGAATTATTTTGCACCAAAAATTACCACAAGGTGTCCTTAATTAAGAACTTAAATGAGTAATCTGTGATATTTTCTTGCACTTTTGGTACAAAAATTAATTCTACAAAATCATTCTCATCATTGCACAAATTGTAGTTTGACAAATCAACTTCTTCACCAAAGTAATTTGTAACTGTTAAATTTTTACCAAAACTTATAGATTTACCCAACTTACCTGCAAATGTATTTTTATATGAATTTTGCTCATAATAAAACTTCTTTGCAGTTGTATTTTCTATACCCTCGTTTGATAGCACATAGTCATCACCCAAGAAGTATGGCGTGTAGATAAGCATTGAGTTCATTTTAGTATCGGCAAAAAATGACTCATCGGTACAATCTAAATCTTCTGTAAGGTATTGATTTTCATAATCAAAACTTTTGGTAACATCGGTATTGTATCTTGCCATATGCTGTATAGTATCTCCGCCCCCGCGGTGAATACGCATATAAATATCAAGTGTTATATCTTGTTTTGTATCTATACTTAACTCTAAACTATTAAATAGCCATTTCTTTACACTTGTATCAGCATAGGACTTTAAATCTTCCTCATTAAAACTTATTATACCCTTAGGATACCATACAACACTTTGATACTCGCGATAGTCCATACTATTTAGTTTGTATATATCTCCTACTTTTTCACCAGCTGTATAAAAAGCCTCAGGTGATATATCAGTTATCTCTAACCTTGTATATGTAGGAAAGTCAGCAGATATTGCAGGAGATAGGTTTTCTCCATTCGTATTGTATCTACCAGCCACTATATCTACAATAGATTGTATTGTACTACTATAATCATATTTATACCAACTATTAGTACTTACTGTTTGCCTACCAGTTCCGTCCATATCATAGTAAATTGTTTCGTACTCTGGGTTCTCTGGGTCAAATGGTTCTACTTTCTTTTGTCCACTAGGTGCATTATATGTAAAAGTCATACTCTCGCGATTGATTGCATTTGTGCCTATTATAGTATCTCTTATATACTCATTAAGAAAATCTGCATAAGCCTTGTCTGCGCTTATTCCTAGTTTTTCAACCTTTGCTACAAGTTTGTTTATCTCTAATTCTAGTTGAGATGGTCCATAACTAAGTAGCGTACTTAAAGGTGTGATATTATTTTCGCCTAGTATAAAGTATTCCATCAGGTTTAAGGTCACATATGGAGTAAATGTATCTATATAGTTTGCATTGTACTCAGCGTTTACTGTATTGTTTAAACTAAAATTCCATTTGTATGTATTGGAAGTCGTACGCGAAATTTGCCAAATATCATTTTCCGTATCGTATGTACCAGTAATACCAGTTATTTGTTGTTCAATAGCGCTATCCCATCCAGATTTGCGCGCATCGTTTGCTTGGTATGGCTTTATCACCGGTAAGTCTATACTAGTATTAAATTTTTCATCAGCAGGTAAAAGTGACCTATCCGCGTAAAACTCATACAAAACAGTTTCACCAGTATTTCCGCCCTCGTAGCCATAATTGCCTACCAGATAGTATAAAATAGTATGCGCGACTATCTCGTATTGCAGTTTTGCATTTTGCGTATATTTATCTCTATCTGCTTGCAATACCGCATCACTGGTCCTTTCACCAACCTTTGGGGTATATGTAGCGCGTATGCCTTGTGAAATAGAAGAATACATTTCCATTTCAGCCTTGTCATCTTCGGTAGGGTCATAATCAGGCTTTGGGTTTGTCGTGTCGCCCGTTTGTATTCTATCATCAGGTGTTCCACTACCACCACCTTGCCCTGGTGTAGGGTCATAACCACCAAACCAGTCACAACCGCTAAAACACAACGCTACAGCGAGTAGTACACCTAAAAACGCATTTTTGCGCATACCTTTCCTCCTTTCCTATTATCTATATAATATAGTAACTTAAAAATTGTTATTTACTGTGTCAAGTTGCGTATTGAAACAATCACATTAAGTAGCCCGCAAGCATACTTTTATTTACTTTTTACTATTTACAAATACCATAAAACAAAAAGTTGATAGCCGATAGCCATAAACTATCTACTATCAACTCTTAACTAAACTTCATTAAACTTCTATTTTTGGAAGCCATTCTGGAATGTAAGTACAGAACAATTTTAACAACAAAATTAAAGCAACTATACTTACCAAACCTATAATGAAATTAATCATACGCTTTTTGGCCTCTTGTTGTTGGTCAGCACTTTCAGCACGAGCCAACTTAACACCCAACACAATAGCATAGATAACGCCTGCCGTACCTACCAAAATCAAAATAGGGTACAACACTACATTAATTGCATCAACAACCTCTTTTACCCATTTCCATTGTGGGTCGGTTTCTAAATCAACATGGTCAGCAGCACCCAACACAGAGTTACCAGAGAAGCCGTGCATCATAGCGTTTGCCATTTGAAACAATAGTGCGTTCATTAATCAAATACCTCCGAAATTTTTTGGTTTGATTTTAAATTATGTTTTGCTTGGATTTAAAAAGTATGCGTAAAATCGTAAAATTGGTCAAAAATTTCAAGCAAATACAAATTTATGTAATAATATTACCAAATAAATTTGACAAAAGCAAATTAATTAAGTACAATTTTTAAAGAAATTTGAATTTTTTTACTTTTTTTTAAAAACTCGAGCAAATTTCGCGATTTTTCTATCCTATTATT
>CAVBHV010000118.1:0-2746 GCA_963595385.1 bacterium | reverse complement strand
ATAGTACATATTCATATTGTTTGCAATTAAATATAATTAAATTAGTAATTTTTTCGGTATTTTTTACATATTAATTTTTTATTTTTTTTTGTCATTAATTTTAATTCATTACTTTTTTGATTTCTGCTTGTGCTTGCGCCAAAATTGCCGAAGGCACTTTGTTTGTAGTGCAACTGATTTTGTCTAGTTTGAGTTTGAGTGCCATTCTAAGACTTTCGGCATCGCTTGCAGGCTCACCAAACATCCAAATAGGTAGTTTTGATTTTACAGTGCGGATTTTTTGTACAGCGATTTGCATCAATTCAAACACACCATTTTTGTCCACGCACGCAAACGGGTCGGTGTAGAGTAGGTTATCAGCGTAATATTCGCGCAAGAATTTTGTACAATCATCACGGCTATAACCAAATGTGAGTTGCGTTAGGTCATTTGTGCCGAAGCAAACAAAATCAGCGTGTTCTGCAATTCGGTCGGCAATGAGGCAAGCGCGTGGGGTTTCAATCATACAACCGATTTCGTAATTTACCTCAAATTTTACCTTTTCCAGCGCTTTTGCGAAAGTATTTTTGATGATTGTTTCAATTACTTCAAATTCAGGCAAAATGGACACAAGAGGTACAATGATACGGATTTGAGGGAGTTTGCCAGTGTGGCGTTTTGTTTCTATAATCGCGTTTGCGATAGCAGTAATTTGCATTTCAATTAGTTCTGGGAACATAATCAGTAATCTACAACCGCGAATACCCATCATAGGGTTTGCTTGCATAAGTGTGTCGGCAGATTCACGAATTTGCTCATAATTTAGCCCCAAATCACGCGCGATTGCGCGCAAAGTATTTTGTGAATTAGGCAAAAATTTGTGGAAAGGAGGGTCCATAAGCCTAATATTGAGTTCTTTTTCTCCAACTGCTTCCATAATATCTACAAAATCAGCAGTTTGCACTTTTTGCATAGATTTTAGGGCATTTTCCTTTAATTTCGCATCAGGAGCAAGCAAAAATTTACGCATCAATGTCAATTTATCTGCTTGATAAAACATATTTTCTGTACGAAGCAAGCCTACACCGTTAGCGCCTAATTCTAGCGCACGCTTAATTTTATTTGGTGTTTCTGCATCGGCATAAATAGGCATAGTAAGGATAGGGCTTGCCCAGTCAATAATTGTACCCAAATCGCCAGTAAGTTGTTGCTCTTTCATAGGTAAAGCCTCGCCATAGACTTTGCCAGTGCTTGCGTTGATACTAATCATATCGCCCTCGTGGTAATTCATACCGCCGAGTTTAACAGAGTGTGTATTTTCGTTAATAATTATTCGTTTGCACGCAGTAATGCAAGGTAGGGCAATGTTTCTTGCTACCACACTTGCGTGGCAGTTTGTGCCACCAGTAGTTGTCACCAAGCCACTAGCAACCGCGATTCCTTCGGCATCTTGCGCATTTGTACTTTCGCGCATAAGTATAACATTTTGCCCCTCGCTCGCGTATTCTAGCGCCATAGAAGCGGACAACGCAATCACACCACTAGCGCACCCTGGGTAACCACAAATTCCTTCGCCAAGTACGCGCGCATAGCGCTCTCTATCTGTGTCAAAAGCGGGTTGAAGCATAGTCTTTAAACCGTTTGGCTCTATTGTAAGCAAGGCTTGTTTTTTGTTGAAAATGCGTTCTTGTGTCATTTCCACAGCAGATTTTACACTTGCTTGTGGGGTGCGGTCAGCAATTTCAACTTGCATTATGTACACTTTGTTGCTTTGAATACAAAACTCAATAGTCATTACATTTTGAAAATATCTCTCTAATGCACGACACGCCTTTTCTAGTTCGGCATAAATTGCAGGATTTTCTTTCCTCAATTCTGCCATATCGTAGGTAACACTAGATTTGAGCATATTCTTATCTTGCGCACGCCTAACAAACTCGCCATCAATATCTCTGCAACCAGTGATAACATTTCTTGTGTGTGCCTCACCAACACCGCTCTCCATATCGTAGTTGCCGTAAACCATTGCTTGTACGCTTACCGCACACCCCAAATCATCAGGAAGGTTATTTACGCGCCTATAAACTTTTGCTTGTGTGCTATTCCAACTAGCAAGCCCCGCACAAATGGCTGATAGCAACTGTTCGTTGACATTTTGAGGGAAAGCAGATTTAAATTGCTTGCGGTACATTTTTTTAAATTGTGATATGATTTTTTGCAAAACCTCAGGCTCAGGAGCGCCCGCGTTTTCTATGCGGAGTTCACGCTCTGCTGAGGCAATTTCATTTATATCCATACCAGCAACGATTGTGCAGTAATCGCGAATAAAACGGCAGTACAACTCCCACGCAAATACAGGATTTTTGGTAGAACGCACTAGTTTTGATACAATTTCATCGTTAAGTCCTATATTAAGAACAGTACGCGCCAGCCCTTTCATCTTGATACTCGCGCCCGTACGCATAGAGAGTAGGAGAGGCTTTTCGGCATCACCAAAGCCTAGACCGATTTCTTTTTCCATTCGCTTAACACCGCGCAAAATTTGCTCGATTTGGTCGTTGCTTAATTTTTCATCTTGCAAAAAACGCTTACAACATTCAGTCGTAATATTAAATCCTAATGGCACAGGCAATTCCATTTGCATCATTTGTGCAATATTGCCCCCCTTGATGCCTAGTAGCTCCACATCGCCAACTCCACCCTCAGTGAAGTCAAAAACATATTTTTTGGACATAAATACCTCTTTAATGTTTAATCAGTATTAGTA
>CAVBHV010000117.1:0-2817 GCA_963595385.1 bacterium | reverse complement strand
TTATAGCACTTTATTAGTTCTAAATATTCTTTTTTATAATGTCTCTTAGTATATTTATAAAAAACATTATTTTGCACAAAATGCCCATACTCGTGTGTTGTAATTTGTCTATCCCAGTTGTCCTTATCAGTTTGCACCCAAAAACCACTACCTATTTCTTTTTTTGTCATTTTACGAATATCAGACAACGATTGATTTATAAATTCTGCATTATAGTAAATTTTTTGATTTGTATAATCAAAATCTTGCGAAAAACACGCTAATGTATTACTTGCGCCAAATTTACCTAGTTTTACCTGCATTTGATTTTCTTTCGAAATTAATTCTGTGTACTTGCCGTATTTTTTGCAATTTTCCAAAATCGTATTTAATTGTCTTTCCAGCACTGGCTCTTTTAATTTTAGCATAGAATTGTACACAATTATGTTGCGTTTTTCTAGTTCTTTCATAACATCTGTTTTTTGCTCTTCACTAACAGGTAAATCATTCGCAAATTCTGCTATATTAAGTTTTTCATCATTTATTGTTGAAGTTGGTATGTTTTTTATCCAACTCGCGCCTCTTCCGCCCATATTATTTCTCCTTTTGTAATTGTTGTAATTTGTTATCAAATTGTATTAATTTTGCAGTGCCTTGCATTTCTGGCAAAACTGGTCCACACACAATCACCGCCGTTGGTTGTAGCCTGCGTAGCATTTCGATGTAACCGTCCATAAAGTATAATGATGCAAGTTTGCCTGTTGCTCCGTTTGTACTTATCGCAAGCGTACTGTTTTGTGGTAGTCCTGCAAACGCAAAATCAAAACTTTGCGCATCGCTCCACGAAACATTGGGTATAAGATTAATTTTGTGCGATTGTAAAAAATATGAAATTGCTTTGTTGCGATAGTCATTCCAAATTTGCTGGGCGCGTGGCATATCACGATATAGCGAATAATCGGGCCCGATTACGCCCGCAAACTTGCGCAAAATTTCTATATACTTCGCGGGCGTGTTCCAAAGCCTCTCAAATTGATAGTCATCGATATAAAAATGCACAAAATATTCACTAGGATTTTTGCATCTAAAACATTCATTAAAAGATATGAGTTTGGCTGGTATATCTTGTGTAGCGTCGAGTTGTGGCACGCCGTATTTGCCAGCAAATTTTGCATCTTCTAATAATCTAAATTTAAATGAATCTCTTTCAATTTTGTACATTTTTGTTTTTGTCCTTTTTAGGTCTGCCAACCGCGCGTTTTGGTGGCTTTATCTGTTCAAGTAATTTCTCTTGAACTTCGATTGTAAGTTGCAAATTCTGAATATTTGCTTGTAACTTTTGGAGTTTGTTATTTTTGGCTACAACTTCTGGTGGAGTAATTGCAGGTTGATTTTGAGTCTGCAAAAACTCCTCTTGCATCATTAACAATGTATCTTGCGCCTTCTGCAAAAAGTCGCTTGCAAGTGGCTTGTCCAAATTTAAGCACAACGCTTTTTCAGTATGCTTTGTAGCCTCTTGTTTTTGCCTGTATTGTTCTAACACTGCCAAAAATGGAGGTGCTGATTGAATATAGATATCCACTGAATCTACTGCAATATAATTCGTTCGCAAATACAAGCAGATTTGCGCAAAAGACTTGCGATAATACGAACGCATCAGACTTTTTGCTCTCATTTTCGCTCGCCACTGTTTGTAGCGTGATTTTAGTTGCTCAAACATTTTTCTTCTCCTTTTGCAATTTTTGTTCTTCTTTCATCTTCTCTTCATACTCTTTGCGGAAATAAGTTGTGTCGTAGCGGAATAAATCATTGTTAGTGTAATGCAACCAGTAGTACCTCTCGTAAAATTCTAGCAGTGTGTAGTAATGCGAAAAATGTTCATCAATCCACAGACTAAGTTGCCTTTTTTGATAATAATAATCGTACGGAAAACTTATGTAAGCAGGCAAAAACAATCTAAAAAATGTATTAATTCTATCAACAAAAAACACATTTTTCTCGAATTGCTTTGCGATATTTGTTGTGAAAATTGCTGGCATTGTAGCAAGCAAAAATTTACCGCAAAAACGCAGGAATTTGCCAAATTTCGAAATTTTGATATTAGTTTCCTTTACCTCGACAATCGTTTCCCCAGCATCACGCAAGCCTTTCCAATAGTTGCTTTGCGTTTGCTCAGTACCAATTAGATGCATTCCTAATTTTTGGCGCAAAAATTTGCCACTATCTTTTGTTTCTTGCAAGTCTTTGTCTGCATCTTTTTTTGCCAATTCGTAAGATAATTCTTTCGGGAATTCCTTGCGTAATTCATCAACCAAGATTACACCGCCTCGAATTGCCTCTACGCGTTGTGCAAGTACTTCTCGCCACTCTTTTTGAGCAACGAAGCCAGTTTCTCTGTCTTGTAAATCAATATTTGAAAAAACTGGCAAATGGTGTGCCTTCTCTAATTTTTCTGCAAGTTCCAGCGTTTCGGGATAAAGATATTTATGCTGTCTGTGGAATTTCCGTATTTTTTCATTTTCAGAAAAGCAAATAAAGTGTGCAAGTAAATTTGCAGTGATTGTCTTACCAGCGCCTTGATGCCCACTAAAAACGATAAAATAACTTTTTTTCCACTCGTTAAGTAATGGGTTATCCAGTGTGATTTCACTGTATTTTTTTGATTTTTCTTGCAGTTGTATTGCCTTATCTTCCTCGGCTTTCTGTTTCTGCTTGATTTCGTAGTTGACTTGATAGCGCGTAACAGCAAACATCGCGATGATTATCGATACTATACCAACAGCAACACAAACAATAATTAATGTTTCACTCATTTGGTTCAGGGGAATAATATTATAT
>CAVBHV010000116.1:0-2858 GCA_963595385.1 bacterium | reverse complement strand
TATTAAATTAATATGCAATCTATATTTCGTGTTACAGGTTTTTATTCCGCATTAGGTAGTTTTTGTAAGTCAGTATCTTCTTTAATTTCGTTTTCTGTGATATTGTTGTCTTGGTTTGTGCCATTAGTAACTTTCTTTTTTCTAAACACAACATAGCGTTGATACAAAAATTCTGTAACAAAATTTATTACCATTGTAAGTGCTAACACTAGATATTCGTTCCAGCCTGCTTGTTTTGTAAGCGCTTCGCCCCAAAGAGTCGAAAGTGGAGTAAATACCAAATAGTATAAAAATACCAAAAACATTGAAAATGGCACATTGTTGCTACTTTTGAAGGTAAATTTTCTATTCAAAATATAGTTGTATAGTACGCTCAAAACGAGCGATGTTAGATAAGCGGGCCAGTAAGAAATAGTAAGTAATTCGTTCATCAGGGTAAACGAAAGTATTTGTATTAGCCCTGCCGTTACCGAAAAGCCCAAAAATTTTAGTACTTGTTTAAAATATTCATTCATTTGTAGTTTTATCTCCGTACATAATCAAAGGCACACGCATTTCATCAAAGGTGAGTCCACCGTGTATTCCAAAAGGTTGAGGTCTAGGTGTTCCATAAATTGTTGAGTAGGTGATATTGCAATCACCAACCGCGCAAATTAGATAGTCGCCCAAAGTATTATCAAGTTCTGGGTGCGCTTCACCAAATCCCAAAAGTCGAGTTTTTAATATTTCTTTTCTGCTAAAAATCTCAAATTTATCACAAAAATATTTTTTTGCCAACTTTTCAAAAGTTTTTTCTAGTCCGCGTTTAACAAAAAAATTTGCGCAACGCGTGCAACCACTGGGCATCATAAGTAAAGTATCTACAAGGTCAGGGTAGTTTGTAATATCGCGCGATTCGTGTAGTTCGGTTTGACCGTGGTCTGCGGTAATAATAAATAGCGTGTCAGGGCAAGATTTGCACAAAGCCTCAACTTGATAGTTCAAATCGTTCAATAATTTGTTAGTTTCGTAGGAATGAGTGCCTAGTTTGTGCATCATATCATCAGGGTAGTTGTGGTAAGCATAAATGAATTTTTTATCATCAAGCGAGCAAAGAGTCTTTGTATATTCGCAAAGTTCATCAAAATCATTATAAGTAACTTGACTTACGCCAAAATTATCACGCGCCTCAGCGGGACAAAGATTATAAGCACGCAAATCAGGCTTTGCTTTTACCGCTTCATCAAGAATATTTGTATATGGCATCACGCGGTGCGCAACATCTTCAACAGGCACTTTTTTGCGACTAAACGCATCGTTGTTTGTGTAAACATTTATAGTTTGTCCCAAAGATTTAAAGTACAAAAAGTGTCCCCACCAGCCGTGCTCAAACGGGGTAAGTCCAGTCTTTATACTCACAGTTGCAGGCACAGTACTGCTAGGGTAAACAGTGCTTAATTCTTGTTTAAAATTTTTTCGCAAAAAACAGTCATTTGGCATTTCTTGCATCAAAATATTTTGACCGAGTCCGTCTAATAGCAAAACGACTACATTTTTGTAGCCTTTTTGTAGTTCTTTATCAACAATAGATAGTGTGTTGTGCGGATTGTATAAGCCAAAATGCTTTGCAATCGAACTCATTACATTCACGCAACAATTTTCATAATTAGGTAAAATATAACGCATAATTTAGTCCTTTGGTTGTTGTTTTAGCGCAGTATCAATTAGGCTTTCATCGAAGCCAGCCTCTTTGTAACCTTGCTTCAAAATTTGCAAATATTCAGGGCTAGGTGTGCCGTGTTGCAATTTTTGTTTGGTGACATAAACCACGCCTGATAATTTTTGCTTGTCAATTTTTACATTGACCTTAATTTTTTTGTACATATAAGGGAAAGGCTCATAATTTGCAATCGTGTAGCGCAATTCCTCTGGAAAATCCCACACAGCAACAGGAGTCTTTGCGCCGTGCTTTTTTACAAGTGTCGCAATAGCGTGTCCATCAAATCCCACAAATTCCAAAGCGTAGTTGTATAGGTAAGTATAGCCCAAAATTTTCACCTCAGGAAACGCTTTTGCTAGTTCAGCAGTGTTGATATTTGTGCCATAGGCGATAAAATATTTTTCCATAAATTCTCCTTAAATAGCCACAAAACTAACCGCAAGCAAAATGATAGCGATGTAGTAAAGTGCTAAATTGATTTTTTGAGTAATAGGTTTTGTATTGCCTCCGTAGTAAATTAGGCTTAATACCAAGTCTGATGCAACAAAGAATACAAAGCCAATAGCAAGCAGAATACTATAAATACTAAAACTTGAAACAAACATTAAAACGATAGAGCCAGCCACATTGCTACCTAAAAGCATTGCATAAATTAGGGAAGGCACTAGACATTTGCCAAAGTCAAGTTTGAGAGGTTTTTTGAGTACAAAAATTGATAGAGCAAATAGTACTCCAAAAATCAAACCAAACAAAGTAAGAATATCAAGTAAAGCAAGCATAACTATAAATATAATTTGAGCAATCGCAAAACAAACTGTTCCGCAAGTGTAAATTTTCGCGCGTTTTTCTTCATCACACAATTCAGGTAAAGCGAGTGAAAGGTCACCAAATAAGCAAAATACTAGTCCTATAATCAATAGAATTGTGCTTGTATCAAACATCGAAATATAAGCAGTATAAAGTGCCAAACTAACTACCGCGACACTAGCAAGTCCCTTAAAAAAGAAACTTAGCATAGGTCGTTCTCTTGACCATAGCCCAATAAATAGCCCCGCTAGCACAACGGCAACGGCGAGTAGTACATAAAATACAACCATAAAAATTCCCCTTTTTTAAATTTGATAGGTAATAGTTATTGATGGTTTTTATATAATAAGTA
>CAVBHV010000115.1:0-2861 GCA_963595385.1 bacterium | reverse complement strand
CTTTCATATACTAAAAATATGATTAAATTATCTTTGTGTATGATTGTAAAAAATGAAGAAGATGTGCTCCGTAGATGCCTTACTTGTGCTAAAAATTTTGTAGATGAAATTATAATCGTTGATACGGGCAGTACGGACAAAACCAAAAAAATTGCAAGCACATTTACCGATAAAATATATGATTTTGCGTGGTGCGATGACTTTTCAAAGGCTAGAAATTTTAGTTTTAGCAAAGCAACTGGCGATTATATCATTTGGTTAGATGCAGATGATGTCGTTCCAGAGACTGAACAAGCAAAATTTATCGCCCTAAAACAAGAATTGTCCGCCCAAAACGCACCCGATACCGTAATGTGTAAGTATGTGGCTAGCGCAAACGAAAATAATGAGCCCCTATTTTACTATTATCGCGAAAGAATAGTCAAAAACAAACCTTGCTTCTTTTGGAGCGAACCAATTCACGAATATATAAATTTGCAAGGCAATATCATTTCAAGAGATTTAAAAGTTTTTCACAAAAAAGTCCACCCTACCCCCGCAAAACGAAATTTAAAAATCTATCAAAATTTAGAAAAAAACAAGACAAAATTTACTCCGCGCGCACTTTACTACTACGGGCGCGAGTTACACTATAATAAATTTTATAAAAAATCTAACAAAATTTTAAGTCAATTTTTAGCCACAAATGGCTGGGTAGAAAATAAGATAGATGCTTGCAGTATTATGTCACAAAACTATTTATTTTTAGGCGAAATAGAACAAGCAAAAACGGCGCTTTTTTACTCCTTAAATTATGAGCAACCGCGTGCAAAAATTGCGTGTGAAATTGCAAATATTTTCGCACAAAAACAAGACTACAAAATAGCAAAATTTTGGTATAAAATTGCATTAAATTCACCTCAAAATTATCAGGGATTTATTGAAGAAAAATATTCCAATTTTATACCCGCTCTAGGCTTATGCGAGTGCTGTTTTTATCTAGGAGAAATCAAAGCCTCAAAGCATTATCACGAAATTTCCAAAAAATATAATAGCACTGCGCCAGAAGTGATTTTTAACGAAAATTTCTTTAAAAACCTTAAAATATAGGTACTATGCAGTGTTTTTTGTGTGTTTTTTTACTATTTTTTAAGTACTATGCATAGTACTATGCAATGTTTTTGAACATTGTTGCTTGCTTTTTTAATAGTAAAAATCTACCACTTTGCTTGACAAAAATTATATATTTTGATACACTAATTTTGTAAATAAAAATTACTTATTCTAGCACTTTGGAGAGATGTCAGAGTGGTCGAATGTGCACGCTTGGAAAGCGTGTGAACCGAAAGGTTCCGGCGGTTCAAATCCGCCTCTCTCCGCCAATTTAAATTAATAGATTATTTACACTTTTACTTACTTGCAAATTCGCGCAGTTGCGCCAAAAAAGTCGCTAGCACGAGTTTCTAATACCTCAGTAGTAATGATGAGTGGCAAAAATAGATTTTAAATATATTAATGCTTATTTTGGCTCGGTTTTTATGGTTTTTGCATACATTTTAGCGACTTTTTCTATATCGCCAGCACCCAAAAATACCAGTATATCGTTTGGCATTAGTTGTTTATTTAATTCATATTCGAGCGATATAAAATTTGTACAATACTCACAATTAATACGCCCATTTAAATTGTAAAATAAGTCTTGCGCATCTCCGCCAAATAAATATTTTTCACGAGCAGGATAAGTAGGCAAAATATACAAAAAGTCAGCCATATCAAAGCACTGTACAAACTCATTCATAAGTGCTTTTGTGCGGGTATATGTGTGCGGTTGGAAAACGGCAATTATTCTTTTTTTATTCAATAAATTTAGCGTATCAAGGGTTGCTTTTATCTCTGTTGGGTGGTGTGCATAGTCGTGAAAAATATTTATACCATTTTGTACTTTTAGTAGGGTAAACCTACGATTTACGCCACTATACCCACAAATTCCAGCCACTATGTCGCAATTTTTTATGCTATAACTTTTCGCGAGCGCAACGCACGCAAGACTATTTAGCACATTATGCATACCCATAGCATTTAACTTTAAGTGCATAATTTTTCGATTTTTATAGAATACATCATATTCAAATTTACCCTCATTTTGCACAATGTTTTTAGCCACAAAATCATTGCTATCATTTAGTCCAAACTTGATAATTTGAGCGCTGGTTTTTAGTTTTTCCACATCAATCGAGTCGCCATTTACAACAATAAATTTTTCACATTGCTGTGCAAAAGTGGAAAAAGTTGCATAAATTTCATCTAAATCTTTATAAGTATCCATATGTTCGCGCTCAATATTCGTAATAATGCACGAATGAGGCCGTAAATTTAGCAAACTTTTATTAAATTCGCACGCTTCGGTAATAAAATACTCTTTTCCACCTAGATAAATATTCCCGCAAAAGTCTAGACTATCCCCGCCAAGATGAATTGTTGGATTTTTATTCGCTTTTATAAAAATATTGCCCAACATTGCGGTAGTTGTCGTTTTTCCGTGCATACCCGCAACCGCAATGCTAAATTTAAAAAAACTGGCAATTTCACCTAAAAATACCGCTCTTTCGAGTACTTTTTTACCTTTTTTGCGAGCATATTCGACCACTTCGTTATTTTCACCGACCGCAATAGTATAGACAAAAATATCGCAATCATCAATTTTTGCAAAATTAACTGCGTTTCCACACTCTATGCCGACTTTTTGCAGTTCCTTAAAATCGGTGCTTGCACTGTCATCACTACCAGAAACACTTGCCCCAAAATTTGCGCAAAGTCGCACAAGCGCACTCATACTCACACCGCCAACACCATAAAAATAAATCTTTAAATTTTTCATATAC
>CAVBHV010000114.1:0-2899 GCA_963595385.1 bacterium | reverse complement strand
ATATAATGGTAACAAGAAAAGTAAAAGAGAGTACAGCAATGACCCATTATAACGGAATTTTTTTAGTGAAAAATGAAGAAGAAAACGCAGAGCATAGAATTGATTTTTTAAAAAACAATATAAATATGGAATATGAAACTTGCTTTTTGCGACTTTTGAACAAGGTTTTAGGGAAAAGGCTTGATTTGCTGGTGATACCTTTTGAGAGTTTTAGTAAAGGTATAGATTTTTTAAAAATATTTGGAGAGGGCGCTTCATTTGCAGTACCTTTGGTGTTAATTTTGTGTAAAAATGAAGAAACACTGCCGAATAGATTGCCTAATAACTATTATTTTGTAAATAACAATGATTTTGCTGAATTTTTTGTAAATTTTAGCAAATTACTGCTTGAAAATAGGCAAAGAATGGACTTTTTGGGCGCAAACAATAGCAATCATAAAGAGCAAATTCTTAATTGTCTAAACGAAATGAGCTTCAATATGGGAGCAAACGGGGCTAACTTTTTAGCAGAATGTATAAATGAGGTTATGTTTGATAATTGCAGACCAAACACTTTGTGCAAGTCAATGTATGAGCGTGTGGCGATAAATAATGCTACATCTTCTGCGAGTGTCGCTAGGTGTATGAAGGTTGCTATTAATTCCGCGTGGAGTAAATTTACACACTTTGGAATTACTGCGTCAAATTTGGTAGTAAGTTTTAACGAGTTTTCAAATTGTCCAACTATCAAAGAATTTGTATATTATGTGGCTAATAAACTTTTCAACATAAACCGTGACCAAAAACTCAAAAAATTTATTACTGGTAGCAATTAAATATCTTGCAAAAAATCAAGTTTTGGCATAAGTATTTGGTAAAAATCATACATTTAAGTATGCCAAAAAAGTTTGATTTTTATAGAAATTTCTCAACGGCAAAAATAGAGATTGCAGAGCATTTTTGTGATTTAAAATGGTGGTATATCTGTCTTGCCGTTTTTTCTATTTTGGGAATTGTAATAGGTATGATAACTGGGTTTACAATTGCACCAGATGCGACCGTTTCTAAAATACCTGATTCTATTTTCCTAAATTATATTGAAGGGAATGTTTCAATTTTTGGGGTATTCTTTTCGAGAATTTTTAGTGTGTTGGCTATGCTTGGACTAATTTTTTTAGCAAATTGTAAGCCCTTTTTGTGTGTACTAAACGCAATATTTTTGATTTATCGCGGTTTTGTGGTAGGAGCAACAACTTCACTATTAATTGTTTTGTTTAATGTGGGCGGAATCTTGAATGTTGTGTTTATTGTCATCCCGTGTCATTTGATTTTACTATTAATGCTAGTCAGTTGGAGTGCGGTGTGTATGTCGTACAATTTTGGCACAAAAATCTATGGTGGTTGTGTGATTAGTCATGACTTTTTCTGCAATCATAAGAGCGCGATTTGTTGCATTTGCAGTATTTGCTTTGTTGCAATTTTAATCGAAGCACTACTATTGCCGTGGCTGACTTCCGCTATAATTATAGGTGATTAATGTTTATCAATTTGTAAAAAATTGATTTGCGCTTACATAATTATCGCTAATTTGCAAAAACTATTTGCAGAAAATATAAGGAGATAATTATGTTGAAAAAAGGACTTTTTGTGGCATTTTGCGCTCTCGCGGTAGTTATTTTACCTGCTTTTAGCGGTTTTGGGATAGCAAAAGCGGAAATTGCTGAGAATGTAAAATCACAGGTTTTAATTGAGTATGGCACGGGTCAAATTTTGACCGAAAACAATTCAAAACAACATTTGCCGATTGCAAGTGTAACAAAATTAACTACGCTTTTGCTTGCGTTTGAGGCTTTGGACAAGGGGGTACTTGCGCTCGACCAAAAACTTACAGCAAGCGCAAATGCTTCTTCTATGGGTGGCTCACAAGTGTTTATTGATGCAAATGCAGAATACACCGTTGAAAATCTTTTACACGCTATTGTGATTAGTTCTGCGAATGATGCTAGCGTTGTAATTGCGGAGGCAATCGGTGGTAGCGAGCAGGGTTTTATAAATATGATGAACGAGAAAGCAAAATCGCTGGGCGCAAATGACACGAATTACGGGAATTGCACGGGTTTACCTTGTGCAAATGCGTATTCTTGCGCAAATGATGTAGCGTTGATTATGAGAGAAGTTTTGTCGTACCCGCACTATTTTGATATAAGTAAAATTTGGATGGAAGATTTTGAGCATCCTTCGGGAAGGGTAACGCAAATGGCAAATACAAATAAACTTTTACGCACTTATGCTGGTTGTGATGCTGGGAAAACTGGCTCAACAAATGAGGCTGGATTTTGTATGAGTGCGACCGCAAAACGCGGTAATATGCGTTTGATTGCGGTAGTGTTGGGCGCTGAAAGTAGCAAAGACCGCTTTGGCGCGTGCAGTAGTTTGTTTGACTGGGGATTTGCAAACTATACCTCTGAAAAATTGATTGATAGCGCAACTGCTTTGGATATAAATTATGCTATTGCGCAAGCAAAGACTCAACCTAAATTTTTTGCAAGCGAAGATTTTTATACTTTAAATAAAAAAGGTGAAAAGAGCAATTTAAGCATAAATTATGAAATGCACGATAATTTGAAAGCACCTATCAGTGGCGATACTGCTGTTGGGAAAGTGGTTATCACGGACAACGGAGTCGTGTTGAAAGAAATAGATATTATTACAAATCAAAATGTCGATGCAAGGTCATTTAAGGACAATATGAATGAAATTTTGAGCCATTGGGCTATTAAAAAATAAGGCATAAGGACTTTATATAAATTAAAAAACTAGTTTAAATAGTGTAATTAAATAAGTGTATCAAATTTGAATGATTGATACACTTTTTTGTTAAATTAAGAAAAAGTTTAAAATATTCTATTCACACTTGTTA
>CAVBHV010000113.1:0-2918 GCA_963595385.1 bacterium | reverse complement strand
TCTTTTATGTTATTATTTTCTTTATCCCTTATATCAGTTTGAGTGTTATTTTCGATTGCGCTTTTCTCTATTTCAATATCAGCATTTGCAGTAGTTTCATTTACATTATTCATCGTGAAATAAACTTCATCAATGTGATTGCGCTTATTTTTAAAGTACAACACAAGGTACATTACAAGTCCAAAAATCAACGCAATACCAATCGCTAGCACATACCAAGCAATTCGGTTTTCTTGCAAAAATACATTGCGATACACATACATATAAGGTACAGGGTCGGCGAGTGTGCAAGTCCAAATATGAGCAGTATAGTTGCTTTGCTCAATCGAACTTATCCCATAAGCCCCCACAATTTGTTGCGTAGAATTTGCGTTTGAATGAGTCTTATATACGCTAGGGTAAACGCGTGCGATATTCGTTTCAATTTTGCTAAAAAGTGCCACTACTTGCGCAGTATCGCCATCAAAAAATTCATTTGCAAAACTGCTCACGAGATTTTGTGTCAAAGCGGGGACAATTTGCATTTCCAACATCAAATCACTGCTATTTTCCAGTTTGCTGTCCACCAGCACCGAACGCGACACAAACAAACTTTTTTCGTATTCAACAGGCTGATTTAAAATTTCCTCTACCGTTCTGCCGTAAAATTTGAGATATTCTTCCACTGTACCAAACGAAAGCGAAATGTTGTAGCGGTTCGGGTTTTGCGCATCAATTTGAGCCTTAAATGTAACACCACTTGTACTGCGCCCAGCACTAAATGTGGTCCAGTATTCTTGTACGCCTGAGTCAATCAATTCCATTGCGCGAGTCGAGTCGATTCCCTCACTAGCGCATAGTGCAGGGGTAAGCACGATTGTATAATTATATGAGCGCGAGCCGTCCGCATAAATTGTAGTCATCTGCACCGTTTGCGTACAACCGCCAAACAACACACTTGCGCAAATAACTAGCGCAAATACAGCCAAAACACATTGCTTTTTCATTTTTTCTCCAAAATTAAAGTATATTTTAGTTTATCAAAATGTATGCGGTTAGTAAAGTGTAAATGCAAAATTTCCCACCAAAACCATAAAAACTATCTCCTATAATTGTTACCTTTTTAGGAGAAAGTTAAAAATATAGTTAATTTTTAGCGGTATTTGATACCCATTGCTTCTTTTACTTCTTCGAGTGTTTTATTTGCAGTTTCGCGCGCAAAGTCGCTACCCTTAAACAAAATTTTCATAACCTCGCCTTTGTCTTTTGCAAATTCTTCACGCCTTGCGCGGATAGGGGCTAGGGTTTCTTGTAAAATTTCATTCAAGAAGTTTTTAATCTTCACATCGCCCAAGCCACCGCGCTTGTAGTGATTTTTGAGTTCATCAAGATTTGCGTATTCTGGCAAGTATCTAGCAAAATGCTCAGGTTTGCAAAACGCATCAAGGTAGGTAAATACTATGTTGCCCTTTACATTGCCTTTATCATTAATATTTATGTGATTAGGGTCAGTGTACATCATTTTTACTTGTTTTTTAATTGTGTCCGCATCATCGGCAAGGTAAATGCAGTTGCCTAGACTCTTGCTCATTTTTCCGTTACCATCTACACCAGGCAAGCGCAAACAAGCAGAGTTTGTAGCAAACACGCCTTTTGGCTCAACAAGTACATCAGTTTTGTATAAACCGTTAAACGAACGCACGATTTCGCGCGCTTGCTCAATCATAGGCTCTTGGTCCTCACCAACTGGCACAATATTTGCTTTAAATGCGGTAATATCTGCGGTTTGGCTCACTGGGTACAACAGAAATCCAGCAGGGATACTTTTGTCAAAGTTTTTTTGCTTGATTTCCGCCTTTACGGTAGGGTTGCGTTGCAGTCTTGCCACAGAAACAAGGTTCATATAATAATAAGTGAGTTCGGTAAGTTCGGGAATTTGCGATTGAATGAATAGTGTTACCTTGCTAGGGTCTAGTCCAACTGCTAGATAATCGAGCGCAACTTCAATCAAATTGTTGCGCACTTTTTCCACATTGTCATAGTTGTCCGTAAGCGCTTGCGAGTCGGCAATCATAATAAACATTTTGTCAAAATTGCCTTCGTTTTGTATCTTTACGCGATTCATAAGTGAGCCAACAAAGTGACCTATGTGCAATTTGCCGGTAGGTCGGTCGCCAGTCAAAATAATATTTTTCATAGTCTTATTTCCTTTATTGATACAAGTTTTTTATTTTTAAAAAGTTTTCCACAATTTGTTGATTTTGTGTGGATAACTGCAATTTTTAGACACTTTCTATCTAATTTTTGTAGGAAAGTGCCTAAAAAATTATATTTTATGCAACATTTTCATTTTGTTTTCTATCTAAATTATCAAAAAATGTGTATATGTCGCTGAGTTCGTGAGTTTGGAAAGTTTGAATGTTCAATTTTTGCGCAGGAAGTAGGTCATCACGGAAATTATCGCCAACTACCAAAATTTCCTCAGGGGCGACCCGCTCCGCTTCCATTATTTCTTTATAAAATACTGCTTTTGTAGGGTCGGTAGGCAAAAATTGATTGAAATAAATTTTCTTAAATATTGCGGGGTCTATGCCCCAGTAGGAAAAGTGCTTCTTGATTGCGCTAACGGGTGAATTTGATACAATATAAAGCGTGTAGTGCTTGCTAATATTTTTGATAAATTCAGGGTCAACAAATTTCATATTTGGGTAGTCTAGTCGGTAAATATTTTGCGAATGAAAATCAATCAAGCCTTGCGCTGTGCCATATTCTTTTATCATAGCCACCGCTACATCGGCAGTTATAGGATTTTTAGGGTCGATGCCGTATTTAATCAAAAAATCGTTTCGCTCCTTCGGGGTAAGGGAGGGAAGAGCGCTTTCCAAAGTGCGTTGCATATACTCAACCCAGTTTTCCCACTTTTCACCATTGTGCAAAGT
>CAVBHV010000112.1:0-2924 GCA_963595385.1 bacterium | reverse complement strand
ATAATAACAAAATCACGCAAAAATGTCAACTAAAATCTTTTTTATTTTAAAACAAAAAACACATTAAGTTTTCTACTCAATGTGTTTTATTTTTTTGACTAAATCTAAAATAAATTTTATTTCTTTAATTAGGTTTTATGAAATTAAATATTTCCTTATTTTTAACATTCCATTATTTTTTATTAAAAGTATCCTTTAATGACACTGTTTTATTAAATACCAAATGGTCTTGTGTAGAATCTTTATCGAGGCAATAGTACCCTTTGCGCATAAACTGGAATGTATCGCCCACCTTTGCAGAGGCAAGATATTTTTCAGCAAGTGCGGTCGTTTCGACCATTGAATTTTCTTCCAAAATTTCATCAATTTCCACACCGCTAGCAAGGGCTTTTTTAGGCTCTAAATATTCCATTTTTGTTAAGTTTTTAAATTCGCGAATAGTTACAGGTATGGCATTTGTTTTTTCCACAAAATGAATAGTTCCTTTTACCTTAATTCCGCTATCATCTTGCCCACTTTTTGTGTTTTTTAAGTACTCACATTCTAGGCAATCAATCTCGCCATTTTCCTTGTACACAACATTGTTGCACTTGATGATATAAGCATTTTTTAGTCTAACCATTCCGCCTAAAACAAGTCTATTGTACTTTGGTGGAGGGCAAAGACTAAAATCTTCATTTTCTATATAAATTTCCCTACCAAAAGTTGCAGTATGAGTGCCTGCATTTTCCATATTTTGGTTGTTTTCTATTTCAATAGTTTCTGGGTCGCCTGTATAGTTTGTAATCACTACTTTAAGAGGGTCCAAAACTACCATTGCACGGGTCGCTTTTGCGTTTAATTCCTCACGAATGTGATACTCAAAAGCGGACAACGGAATGATACTTTTTGCCTTAGTTAAGCCGTTTGCAAGCACAAAATTTTTGATTGCTTGCGCAGGGATACCACGCCTTTTCATACCCACGATTGTATAAAATCTAGGGTCGTCCCAGCCCATAACTTTATGCTCATTTACTAGGCGTTTTAGATACCTTTTCCCTAGCAAAACATTTTCAAGGTTTAATTCTGCAAACTCAATTTGGCGAGGTTTGTTTTCGCCTTTCCAAACATTTTGAATGACCCAATCGTAAAGCGGTCTGTGGTCCTCAAAACTTGTGTCGCAAAGGCTAAAAGTAACCCCTTCCATTGCATCTTCTAGTGGGTGTGCAAAATCATACATAGGATAAATGCACCACTTGTCGCCAGTCTTATAGTGAGTGGCGTGCAACACGCGGTAAATTACGGGGTCGCGCAAATTCATATTTGGACTAGACATATCAATTTTGGCACGCAAAGTCACCTCTCCGTCCTTGAATTTGCCCGCTTTCATATCTGCAAACATTTGCAAACTTTCTTCAATCGGTCTATCTCTATACGGGCTATTTTGTCCAGCGGAAGTAAGCGTACCACGCGTGTTTGTGATTTCTTCTGCACTCAATTCGCACACATACGCCTTACCCTCTTTTATCATTTCAACCGCAATCTCATACATTCTGTCAAAATAACTTTCGCTTGCATAAATGACTTGCTTTGGCTCATAACCTAGCCATTCCAAATCACTCTTGTAACTATTTGCGAAATCGCCATCCTCTTTTGTAGGGTTTGTGTCGTCCATACGGAGATAAGTATATCCGCCAAATTTTAGCGCTGTCTCAAAATTTGTAATCCACGCCTTGCAATGCCCTATGTGCCAATAACCGCTAGGCTCTGGTGGACAACGCGTAATTACCTCTTTTTGTGCGCCACTTTTCAAATCCTTGATTATTTCTTCTTCAATAAAATTTGAAGGTGTGATTTCATCTAAATTTATCATAATTATTTCCTTCTTTGTATATTTTGTTACTTTTATACTTTGTTTCGCCAATTTTCTTTTACGCGGACAAAAAGTTCTAGATATACTTTTTTGCCTAGCATTTTTTCCATTGCTTTTCTACATTCAGTACCTATTTCTTTTAGCATTGCACCTTGCGCACCGATAATAATATTTTTATGGCTATTCTTTTCACAATAAATAAGCGCGTTTATGTGGAAACTTGTGTTGCTTTCCTCAATTTTTTCGATTGTCACCCCTACGCCGTGTGGAATTTCCTCATTGAGTAGCCAAAGCATTTTTTCGCGTATCAATTCGGCAAGATTAAATTCAAGCGTTTGTGCGCCGTAAATATCGCGCGGGTAATATTCTATCGTATCGGTAAGTTTTGCGATAATGGCTTGTTTCAATTCCTCAATATTTTTGCCTTGTTTTGCCGATATTACATACACTTCTTCTAGCCCCTCGATTGCGTTTAACCTAGCAATGCGCGGATAGATTGACTCAAAACTGCCTAAGTCCATTTTGTTAACAACTGCAAACACAGGGTAACCTTGCTTGCAATAGTGCTTCAAACGATTTATATCATCATCGGCAAAATCTTTGTTACCGTCCATAACATAAAGCAACAAATCAACATCTTGTGTGGCTTGCGTAATTGATTCTTGCATTTGCTTGTCTAGATTATTTTTGCTTTTGTGTATCCCTGGTGTATCAATAAAAATTGCTTGATAATCTTCGCCATTCAATATACCCAAAATTTGGTCACGCGTAGTCTGCGGTTTTGGACTAACGATACTTACCTTTTTACCGATAAGCGCATTTACCAAAGTTGACTTACCTACATTCGCTCTACCAACTACCGCAACAAAGCCTGATTTAAATGCCATAATTTTTCTCCTTATCAATAAGATTATACAAGATTACGCTTAAATTTTCAAGCAAAACGCAAAAATAGTAATTTAAAATTTCAATTTGTATATAATAAAGTTGAAGAATTTTGCAAAATTTACTAAAAAACTAGTATTTGAGGTATATATGGATTTTTGGATACCTATTTTGTTGGGAGTGATAC
>CAVBHV010000111.1:0-2989 GCA_963595385.1 bacterium | reverse complement strand
AAATTACACAAATCAAAAAATAAATAAAAATAGGTACTATGCATAAATTTTTCATTGCATAGTACCTTGCATAGTATTATTTTTAACCTAATTTTCAAACTTTTTACGCAAATTTTGAATAACTTTGTTTTCAATTCGCGAAACTTGCACTTGGCTTACCCCCAACTCTTTCGCTATTTCACTTTGAGTTTTATCACGATAATAACGCATAATTATAATTTTTCTATCACGCGGAGAGAGTGAAGAAATCAATTGTTTCAAGATAAAATGGTCTAGTTTTGTTTCTTCTTCCTCAGTGTCAACTATGCGCTCTTGAAGGGTTATACTCCCCTCCTCTGTTTGGTCTATTGGAGCAGACAAACTCATCGGGTATTTGTTACTATCTAACACAAACACAAGTTCTTGCATATCCATATTAAATTTTTTTGCCAAAGTTTGCAAGTCTGGCTCGGGTTCTTGCGGGGGCAAAGATGCCAAATATTTTCGTATTTCCAACGCTTGAGTTTTGATAGCGCGACTTACTTTTATATAGCCGTCATCACGCAAGAATCGCTTTACCTCGCCCGCTATCATAGGCACGGCGTATGTGCTAAATTTCACATTGTAGTTCGTGTCAAAATTATTTATTGCCTTTACAAACCCCATACAACCTAATTGAAACAAATCATCATAATCGACACCTTTATTCCTATATCTACGAATTACACTTTTTACCAAAGGATAATTTTGATTAATAAGCAAATTTTTGGCTTCTTCATCTCCATTTTGCGCAAGTTTGATAAGCCTTAAAGTTTGCTCATAATCAATCATTTTTACCCCCTACGATGGCACGCTTTTTATTTTCAAGATACTTTCGCATTTCGACCACAATACCGCTAGCGCCGTTTTTGAGAATACTAACTTCGTCCATAAAACTTTCCATAACGGTAAAGCCCATACCCGCGCGCTCCTCATCTGGTTTGGTCGTAAAAAACGGCTCGCGCGCCTTTTCAATGTCGGCAATTCCTACCCCGTTATCACTTATTTTTATATTAATTTCATTCGGTTTCAATCCAACCCAAATATTTATTTTACCCAAACAGTGCGGATATGCGTGTACCACACAATTTGTTACAGCTTCGCTAACCGCTGTCTTTATATCGGTAATTTCATCTAATGTTGGATTAAGTTGTACACAAAATCCAGCCACCGCACTACGCGCAAACCCCTCATTTACCGAATGAGAATCAAATTGCAAATTCATTTCATTTATGTATTCCATATTCACTATCCTTTTTAATTAATTTTTGGCATTACATCATAAAGAGCCGTCATTTTAAAGATTTTGTCCGCTTGACTACTCGGATTTGAAATATAAATAGGCGTGTTTTTTTGTTTCATTTTTTTATATCTTCCTATCAATACCCCAATTCCCGTACTATCCATAAACTCTAATTGTGACAAATCAATAATCACTTGCTTAAAATTTCCGCTTTCTAGTTGATTGTCCATTGCCATTCTTGCATAGTGCGCAGTGTGCTCATCTAATTCACCCGCAATTTGCAAATAAAGCGTTTCCAAATAAACTTTTGCATTAACTTGCATAGCTCCCTCCTAGTTAAAATAATTCTACCAAATTAGTTGATGCGAAAAATTAAAAAAATAGCGTAAAAAACACTATTTTTGTTGAATTTTGCACTAAATATTAATATTTAAAAGCCTAACGCCGATTTTGCATTTAATAGCCCCATTCCGCAATCGTTTGGACTAAATGGCAAACTATCTGCACTATACATTATTTGCGACTTGACTTGATTTGGGGTAAAATCTGGGTTTTGTTGCAAAATTAAAGCCGACACTCCCGCAACAAATGGAGTACTTACGCTAGTACCCGACATTTGATTAAAAAGATTTTTATCATTTGAAAGTGAAGTAATATTTACCCCTGGTGCTACTATATCGGGCTTTATTATATCAAAAATTGGTCCGCGCGAACTAAACTCTGCAATTTCGATTTTTTCTTTTGTGGTATCGGCGCAACCAACAGTGATAATTTTTGCGCAACTCCCTGGTGACTTCACACTCCCCGCAGTCGGCCCATCATTTCCAACCGCACCTACCACGACAATACCAGCGTCCCAAAGGCTAGACGCCCCCAAACTTAGCGGGTCATTTTTGGCGAGCGGAGTACTACCAAAACTCATACAAACTACGCGTATATTGTATTTTTTACGATTTTCGTACACCCATTGCATAGCATCTAATACATTGATTGCTTGCGTTTGCCCCTCACTATTCAAGGCTTTTAGTATTACCAAATCGCAATCGGGTGCAATTCCAGCATATTTTCCCCCAGAACTAATACCATTGCCCGCAAGTACTCCCGACACAAAAGTGCCGTGGCCGTTGTCATCATATGGGTTTTTGCGGTCGTTTACCAAATCTACAAATTTGCTTATACGCTTTTTGCCAAACATAAAATCAAGGTGCGGATAGCAACCTGTGTCAATTACCGCAACACCAACACCTTGACCAAAAAAGCCTTGCGCGTGCATTTCATCGACATTAATTTTTGCGCGGGCATTTTGCATAAGGGCACTAGCAGTTGTCACGGAAGAAATATAGTCAATCCAACTATTGCCCGCTAAGTCTAGCAAATCTGGCGTTTTTGTGTTCACGGCAAAAGCGCGAATAAATGGATATTCGCCTAAAATTCTTACATTTTTAAATGTATGCAAGCGCATTTTTGCTTGATAATAATCATTTGCATATAAAATACAATTTTGGCTGTGTGCGTTTGAAAAAATTTCCACAGCCATTAATCTTGGGTCTATCTTGTTTGTTATCAATTTTTTAATCCAAATATTTCAATAAGTTTTCCATTTTTTGTTTTTGTTCTTGGTCCAAAAGTGGCGAAATTGCGCCCGCCATTTGTTTTATTTTTTCCGCATCAAAATTGCCTTCTGCCTTTTTGGTAGCCACTAGTTTTAGCATTTCAGCAAGCAAGTCT
>CAVBHV010000110.1:0-2994 GCA_963595385.1 bacterium | reverse complement strand
GACTTGCGCTACAGCGTAACCTACCAAAAACTCCACAAAAATGCAAAAAAATCAAAAAATTTTGCAAAATACCTCAAAAATGTTTGGACTTTTTTGAAAAATATAGTATAATGTTACCATAGGTTAACGAGTAGCAATACTTCGTAACAATAAAAAATGGGGAAAGATTATGGAAAAAACATCAAAGAAAAAAAGTTGGTTATTCGCGATAGTTGCGAGTGTGATTTGCCTAGTTGTTCCAGTTTCTGCGGGCATTGCGGTGTCAGTGGTAAAGAACAACGCAAGTGCAATAAAAACTGGCGACACATCTTCTTTTTATGAGATAGGTGAGTTGTATTATGGCGATGGCTACTTCAATAAAAATGAATTTAACAAATTTATTACTAGCCTTTCTTCGGCAACTTCTGTAAGTGCGTTAAATGTTGATACGCCTATCACGGCTAACACAATTTTTACTGGTGCGTATGGAAGCAAGCCTGCAAGCAAAAGTTTGGTAGTGACTTTGGGTGGCTTGAAATGGCAAGTTGTGTATGTGTCAAAAGATGTTTATGGCAATAAAGTTGCGACTTTATGGCTAACAAACTGTGAGCAAGATGCTTTTGCTGGTCGTAGTAGTATCGAGGGCGAGTACTATGGCTATGTAAAGAGCAGTAGTACTGGAAAAACTGGTCTATATAGTGACTGGTCTGCAAACTGGTATGACACGGGTAGTAACTGGACAAGTGCATACCCTAGTAGTATGTATGGTATGAGTTATATGCGTGCAGTAACTTTAAATAATGGTGGAGCGTATTCGGTAGTTAGTGAGGCTGGAAATGGTACTAATAGTAGCGTAACCAAAACTTACGAAAAGTCAGCAGATAGTGCTTTTGCTGTGTTTACTATGCCTGAGGCTGGCTTAACTAAGTATATCGTTCAACCTAAAAATATGCCTTACCAAACTAGTAGTCAAAAAGGTAATTGTAGTGGTATGAGTAGTTATGTGTATATGAATGACTCCTTGGCAACAAATTTAACTGGTTATTACAGTTCAAACAATTTCCAAACTATGACTGGCTACACAAACTGGGGCGATGACTATTTGTGGCTACCTAGTATGCAGGAAATGGGTTACAACAACACTGATGGTCTTTGGAAAACTATTGCTAGCGAGCGTATGAATTATGACGGTAGCACTACTAGCACTGTGGGCAAAGTTGGCTCAGTAAGCGGAGATGCATTTCCTTACTCGTGGTCGCGCTCTTCCAATTACTCTTATTCAAACTATGCGTATTATGTAAACCCCTCTGGGTCTAGTAGCATTACCATTATGTGATTATTCCTACGCTGTGCGTCCCGCGCTTCACTTAAATCTTGAATCTGCCGCGCTTAGCGCGGCGGGCGCATCAATTTCCGCAGAGGTGGAGAATGATACGGACAATGTAATTACGGTCACAAAAAGTGGTGAGATTCGCGGTACGGAAGGTTTTATCGCTACAATAACTTTCGCGGGTCAAGGCTACAATTATGTAAGTGGTGTAACAATAGATAGTAAAGCAATAGATATTGACACAGAAATGACAACATTTGGTACAATATCAGGTATTTCATATCTAAGTTATAGAACATATCGAATTAATAATAAAGTTTATGTTTCATTAAAAAATGTAACGCAAGACAATATCAAAGTGGTAGCGACTTATGCAAACGCGCCATTTAGGGTTGTGGCTAACAACCCGACCATAACCTTTGACCCTAGTACCATGTATGGGTGGGTCAAAGACGGAAAGTACAATATCAATATTTACGCGGGGTTTGAATACTCAGATAATTTAGCGTTAGCGTTCGATGGTTTAATTGTTCCGCTGGGCGGAACAAGCGGTAGCGGAACAATTAAACTCGATGGGGTTTCAGTTACTTATGCACATACAATCTATGGAAATCGTGTATCTATTCAAATTAGGAATTTGCCACTCACGGCACACTACATATACCTCGACTATTACGCGGGCGGTATGAGCGGTAGCGTTACGACCGCGACCAGCGGGGCTTCCACCACGCCGACAATCACTTCGCACACGGGTACGGGTGGCGAAAGTGTGATTGTGGTGAAGCCTACCACTTCCACCGACTATGTTTACCAAATGACAATAAACGGGGTAGAGGTGCCTGTCGAATATTATAGCGCCTATGTTTACGGAGTAGGAGGCGCGTTCGACATAAAATATGTTGCGCCAAAAGAGGGTGCTACAAATACCTTTGCAATTTCATTGTACAATATTTTTGAACAAGTCGATATTGTATTCTATTTTCAAAATAGTTGCCCTGCGCTCAAAAACCCTGTAATCGGTGGCGGTACGCAAATTAGCGGTACTGTGGTGACTGCTACTGAGGGTGGCGAGGCTAGAATTGTGGGCAACGATATCGCAAGTAGCGAGGACGACAACGAAACCGTGACTTTTGTCGCTGTTGCGTACGCTGGGTACGAATTTGCGGGCTGGGTGAACGGCAACGATGAAACAGAAATTTTAGGCACAAAAGACAAAATGAGTATCAAACTCACAAAAAGCCAAATCAACGGAAAAATCGTAAAAGCACTTTTTACCAAAACTACCACCAGTGATAAAGTAAATTCTGCGACCGATGATGGCGGACAAAGCGGACTAATATAAAAAACGCATTGATATAAAAAATAAACAAAAATAAATAAAGAGAAATAAAAAATCAAACGAATAAATGAGAAAGACAAATTAAAAGACAGATAAAGAAAAATTACAAACAATAAAGAGATAGAGTAATCAGTGAACGAATAAATGAGAAAGACAAACTAAAAACACCCTAGTTGGGTGTTTTTAGTTTTTTTAAGATTGCTCTCTTGTCATTGCGAGGGGCTGAAAGCCCCGTGGCAATCTCTTACTAATGAAATTTTATTCCTTTTGTCATTGCGAGCGTAGCGCGGCAATCTTAATAATATAATAAAGGAATATTTATCTAATCATATCAATAGATTACCGC
>CAVBHV010000109.1:0-2995 GCA_963595385.1 bacterium | reverse complement strand
GTCCAGTTGTATTGGGCTTGCGCTTTCTTTTTTTCTCACGAAATTTTACAAAAAGGAGATTAATATGCAAGAAAATAGATTGCCACAAACAAAACGCGAGGGACTGATTTATGGTAGTATAATTGCGGGTATTACTTCGCTACTTATGGCTACATTTAACATTTCACTTTCATTTGGTACTATAAATGGGCAAATTTTACTAAATATATTATATTCGTGGCCATTGTTTTTTGTAATTGCAATGCTACTAGAAAATTTTGTTGCAGGTCCATTCGCTATATATATGTGCAAAAAATTTGGCGGAGAAACGGACGGCTTTAACGCAAGAATTTGGTTTCGCATTATCTTTACAGTAACCGCTATGTCATTTTTGATGACATTTGTGGGGCTCTTGTGGGGTGAAATTTTAAGCGGTAGCGTTACAACCAAAATTTTCAGCGACTTTTTGATTGCTTGGCCTAGAAATTTCTTTGTTGTGTTTTGGATTGAAACTTTGATTGCGCAACCTATCGCGCGTGCTTGTATGAAAAAATTACACACATCAAAGCAAGCGAAAATTGTCGAATTTACTCAAAACGAAGTAAATTGCGCCAGCGAACCAGCAAAAGCGAAAGCAAAAGTGCAAAATCAAAACAAAATGTAATAAATTATGCTATTTTACTTTGTAAAATGGCTTTTTTATTATATAATGATAACGATTTGTGTATTTCAAATCAAAATTTAAGTACGGGAGAGTTTTATGCAAACGGAATACGATGTAATAATTATAGGTGGCGGACCTGCGGGAATGACTGCTGGAATTTATGCGACTCGCGCGGGTGCAAAAGTTTTGATGATAGAAAAAAACGGGGTAGGCGGGCAAGTTGCACTCACTAGCACTATTGCAAATTACCCTGGTTGTAAAGATATAGATGGTTTTATGCTGAGCCAAAATATGTTTGAGCAGGCAACAGCACTTGGCGTAGAAACACTTTTTGCCGAAGTCGATAATTGCATTTTAAATGAAAAAATTAAGCAAGTTATCGCTAATGGAGTCACATATACTGCACCTACAATCATATTAAGTATGGGCGCTTGCTCGCGTGGGTTAGGTATCGAAAATGAAAAGAAATTTATTGGCAAAGGCGTGAGTTATTGTGCGGTGTGCGATGGCGCATTTTTTAAGGGCAAAACAGTTGCGGTCGTAGGTGGAGGAAATACGGCATTGCAAGATGCAATTTATTTGTCGCCGATTGCAAAAAAAGTGTATTTGGTACATAGGCGCGAAGGTTTTAGGGCTGATAGTGTCGTTGTGGAAGAATTTGAAAAATTATGCGAAACCGCGAATATTGAAAAGTGTCTAAATAAGGTAGTCGTTGATTTGCAAGGGGAAAACAAATTAGAAAAAATGGTTTTGCGCGATGTGCAAGACAATACCGAAACTGATATTTGTGTCGAGGGTGTGTTTGTGGCGATAGGAAGAAACCCAAATGTAGAACTACTTAATGGTGAAATTGAATTATCAAATGGCTATATCAAAGTTAATTCGCAAATGGAAACAAATATTGCGGGAGTGTATGCTTGTGGAGATATAATCGACAAGAGTTTGCGCCAAATCGCGACCGCTATCGCTGATGGTGCAATCGCGGGTACAAATGCAAGTAGTTATGCAAAGAAAAATAAGTAAAAAATCAATAAAAAATAGTCTAAAAATAAGAGGATAAATGATATTATGGCGAATAAATTGTTTGGAACGGACGGAATAAGAGGTGTAGCAAACGAGAGATTAACTGCGCAACTTGCGTTTAATTTGGGGCAGGCGTTTGCTTTACTTCTGGAAAATGATGCAAAATACAAAAAAGTCATAGTCGGTCGTGATACGCGCGTGTCTGGGCAAATGTTATGCAGTGCGTTTGTGGCGGGGTTAAATAGTATGGGGTTTAGTGCGATTTTGCCGAATATTTTACCTACGCCAGCGCTTGCATATCTCACCAAAACCTTGGAAGTTGATGGCGGTGTAATGATTACTGCTAGTCACAACCCAGCGGAGCATAACGGCTTGAAATTTTACGCAAGTACGGGCGATAAACTCCCTATAAGCGAGCAAAGAAAATTGGAGGAAATTTATTTCAATATTGATAGTTTTTATGGGTGTCCTCCGCTTGAAATAGGTAAAATGGAATTTAACGATGATTTGCTGAAACTTTGGGTGGACCACATTGTATCTACTTTGGAATTAAAATCGTTAAAAGGACTAAAAATTGCACTCGATACTGCAAATGGTGCTAGTTTTGCGGTAGCGCCTTATATATTTAAAATGCTGGGCGCGCAAGTGATTTGTTTCAATACTGAAAATGACGGTGTAAATATCAATCGCGATTGCGGTAGTACGCATATAGAAAATTTTGTTACCGAATGTGCATCAAATGGCGTAGATTTTGGTTTTTCATTCGATGGCGATGCTGATAGGGTAATGGTGGTCGAAAAAGGTGGCAAAATTATAGACGGTACTGATATTATGTATATTTTTGCCAAATATTTAAAGCAAAAAAATAAATTAAGGCACAATACATTAGTAACTACTATTGTTACAAATTGTGGACTAGAAAACTCACTAAAACAATTCGGTATCGATACTATTCGCACGCAAGTAGGAGGTATTCATATTCAAACTGAAATGCTTGCAAATGATTTTAATCTAGGCGGAGAGGAAAACGGGCATATCAGTGTAGGAATGGTAAATAACGAGTCTTGCGGGATTACCACTGCATTGTTTTTGCTAAAAATTGTGCAAGAGGAAAATAAATCAGTCGATGAGTTGTTGGTTGGTCTAAATAGGTCATTGATTGCAAATTCAAATATTTATGTAAGCGAAAGGCAAAAGCAAGAAGTCGAAAAAGGCGCGCTAAATGATTTGGTAAATGAATTGGAAATAGAACTAGGAAACGAAGGGCGAATCGTCTTGCGTGCTAGCGGTACAGAATGTTTAATTCGTACACTTGTTGAAGGACAAGAT
>CAVBHV010000108.1:0-3025 GCA_963595385.1 bacterium | reverse complement strand
CATCAATTTCATTTATCTCAGGGAAATCAGTGACTAATTGACTCATACGCAATAGAGTTTCTTTTACGACTTGCGTATCAGTTGCCATACCACCACGCACAAAGCCCATTATATTTTTTGCCTTTGTACCATTGATTAAATCACTAGCATCTTGTATAGAAAGTGGGCAAGGGCGGAAAGTAACCTCGTGTAATGCCTCAACAAAAATTCCACCAAGACCGAACATCATTTGATGCACATTGCCTTTTTTAACGACGCCAGCCACAAGTTCACGATTTGCACCCTGCACTTGTTGCATAACCACAATGCCATCAAGACTATCTACAAGACCCGCTTTATTGAGCCTATCTACAAGCCTATTCCACCAGAAACCAAGTTCTTCATCGGATTTAATATTTGTGATTACACCACCAATGTCTGACTTGTGGGTTACGGTTTTGCTTGACAACTTCAAAACCACTGGATAACTAATTTGATTTGCAATATCTTTTGCTTCTTTTAGCGACTGAGCAATCCCAAATTTAGGGAGAGGTAGGCCATAAGCATCAAAAATTTGCAAACTTTGCATTGTTGTCAACTGCGTAATTCCTTGCGCTTTTGCATTGTCCAAAATTTCTTGCGCGCGCTCTTTGTTAACTTTTAAGATAGGTGTTTTTTCTGTGCCTGATTCCAAAAAGACCTTGCGTTCAACCAATCGCTTTATGCCTCTAATAGCATCTACCATATAGCGGAAAGTAGGAATGTCCCAGTTTGGAATTGTTGCGCGTGCTTCGTCCTCAAAATCAGGTGTAGTCATATAGACAGCAACGATAGGCTTGTTTGGGTATTTTTTCTTTAAATCTTCCAAATATTTTGTAATTGCAATATCATTTTTACCTGTAATGTAAAGGTAAATTACTAGCAAAATATCAACTTCGCGGGCAGAAAGCAAAATTTTCATTGCATCACAATATTGCTCAGCGGTAGCACTTGCGATTACATCGACAGGGTTATTTACGCTTGCTTGCGGAGGTAAAACATCACGCAACTTTTGCTTTGTGCTATCGCTCAAATTTGCAAGCGGAATTTGATAGTCGTTGGCGGTATCGGTAGCCAAAATCCCAGGGCCTCCCGCATTCGTAACGATAGCCAAATTATCTCCCTTTGGAATAGGGCATTTTGCTAGCACTTGCGCAGAATTGAATAAATCACGCAAGTATAATTCGCGTATAACCCCACTTGTAGCAAACAAACCCGTTGCTGTTGTGTCATCACCAGCAAGACTACCAGTGTGCGAAACGCTTGCCTTTGCGCCACGCTCGCTACGACCAGATTTTATTATCAAAATAGGCTTTTTATAGGAAATTCTAGTTGCAATTTCGCGGAAACGAACAGGGTCGGGAATTGACTCCATATACATCAAAATTTGCTGAATGTGGTCATCATTTTCCCACATTTCAAGTACATCAAGTGCGTTAATTTGACATTGATTACCAAGAGAAACCATTTGTGCAATACCAATATTGAGGGTAGGCAAAATGTTGATTATACCGCTTGCAAGCGCTCCCGATTGCGTGGCAAAACCTATTGTCCCAGCAACGGGTTTGATAGGCGCAAAGCAACCATTAAATCGAATATCATCAGCCATATTTACGATACCTAGACAGTTTGGACCGATTATATTTATGTTGTTAGCGTTTGCAAATGCGGTTATTTTGTTTTCCAAAATTTTGCCATCTTCGCCAGTTTCTTTAAATCCGCTTGAAATAATCACCGCGTTAGTGATTTTTGCAGTCGCACATTGCTCCAAAACTCCTAGCACAGCACCCGCAGGTACTGCAATAATTGCGACATCAATATCCTTTTTTACATCTAAAACGGTAGGGTAGCACGCAATACCTTCAACCTCCAAATTTTTAGGGTTGATAGGGTAAAGATTGCCGTTAAAATCAGCTTCAATCAGGCGTTTCATCAATTCGTTACCCACGGAACCAGCCTTTGCGCTAGCGCCAACGATAGCGACTGATTTTGGGTGTAACATTTTGTACAAATCTTTCATAACTTACTCCTAAAACTTACTTATATAATATTATAACCTAATTTTAGAAAAAAGCAAAACGAATGACATAATTCTTTTAAAAAAAATTTAACAAAAGTTAGCGTATAGGCGAGTTCCTAATAGATAAATTTAGCATTGCCTAATCTTGACCTAGTTTTAACACCGCTTTTTGTGCTTAAAATAAGTAAAAAAGAAAACTCAGGCGATTGAACTTGTTTGTTCAAAAACCCGAGTTTTTGATTTAGCCGAGCCATTTTTATGTGGTGGGAACTGGTGGATTCGAACCACCGAAGTCTTCCGACAACAGATTTACAGTCTGCTCCATTTGGCCACTCTGGAAAATTCCCATATAAAGGCTTTCGCCTTAACAATGGAGCTGGCGAAAGGAATCGAACCTTCAACCTGCTGATTACAAGTCAGCTGCTCTGCCAATTGAGCCACGCCAGCACATCTACCGAATAAATCGGCTTATTAAATTATCTACTTAATTTGGTAGGGCAGTAGGACCCTTTCGATACCGAAGTATCAGTGGTGCCCCAGGGGGGACTCGAACCCCCGACACAAGGATTTTCAGTCCTTTGCTCTACCAGCTGAGCTACCAGGGCTTGTTAAAAAACAAGCGATAGTCCCATTTAAAACTATACTTGCTTTATGGTGGGACTTCAAGGACTCGAACCTTGGACCATCCGGTTATGAGCCGGACGCTCTAACCAACTGAGCTAAAGTCCCTTATAAAAGCAAGTGTAGTCCTTAATAAAGTTTGTCGCAGGGTGCATTACTCACACACCCAATGGCGACTCAGATGGGGCTCGAACCCACGACCTCCGCCGTGACAGGGCGGCGCTCTAACCAACTGAGCTACTGAGCCAAATATGTTATATCACCAATGGTCGGGGTGGAGGGGCTCGAACCCCCGGCCCCATGGTCCCAAACCACGTGCGCTACCAACTGCGCTACACCCCGTTAAGCGATATAACAATCAAATGA
>CAVBHV010000107.1:0-3028 GCA_963595385.1 bacterium | reverse complement strand
GCTGTCAACATATTGAGTTTTTTTGTTATAAGATATTTTGCCAATCAAATTTAATCATATCTCTAAAAGTTTCAATTACGCGTTGCAAAGTGTTACACTCCACAGTTGCCAATTCAAAATCGCTATTTTCTAAATGCGAATATACCAAATCCACTTGCCTACCTATCTGTTCTATATCTCGAAAATCGACAAACAAACAAATTATTGACTCTTTTTTATCCCAAAAATCAATCAAAGACTGCGCTTGTGTGCGTGAGGCTTCCAAATTCTGCTCGGCTATATTATTTTCTAATATAACAATGTCTTGAAGCATTGTGTCGATTGCGTTGTCAGTATATACTTGTTCCCACACAACTAGCCCAGTTAGAGTAAAAATTAATGCCAAAATCCAAATTGCTTTTTTAGTCATACGCACCTCACCAGTTACCCTTAAAATCTACTTGCAAATTTTTGCTATTGCCATCAAAAAGTTGAATATACACGGCACCCTCGGGGTCAATCGTTAGTAGCAAGACATCTTTTAGTGAACTAATATTGCCCGTTTTTAGTATTTCATTTACAAATTCTGGCTCTTTTTGAGCAATTTTAAGGTTTTTGTTGATTATTTTACCTGAGGAAACTAGCATCATAGGTAAAGTTGATTCTGGGAGTTGTAATTTTAAATTTTCGTTTGTCACATTCGCGCTTGCAATTTTCGGTATTACATTTATAGTACCATTAGTTTCTACAATCGCATAAAGTACATCTTCGATATTAAAATAATTGCAACTGCGTATGCCTTCCATCAAGTCATCAATGGTCATATTCAACTCTTTCAACGCATCGTATTGCACGCCTTGCGGAGTAACCACTAGCACTGGTTTGCCGTTAATTACCCTACGCATAACTATACTCTTGCGTGAAATCATTGATACAATAAAATGCACAATCACTAGCGTTGTAAGCGGAATAATACTAAACAAAATCGGCATACTCGTTTGAGTCATAGGAAGTGAAGCGATATCGGCAATTAAAAGCGTCACCACCAACTCAAATGGTTGCATTTCACCTAACTGCCTTTTGCCCATAATCCTTAAATACAAAAGCACTACCAAATAAACTATTAAAACTCTAAATAAAATTATAACCATATTGCTATTTTGCAAAATTGATTAAATTTTATGCATTTTTGGATAACTTTTTTGTAGTTTTGGGTTTAATTTTTACTAATACAGTAGTAAAGTCTATCAATTTAAATACATAACAAAGTAGCGCAAAGCCTCCCATACTGATTCCTGCACATAGAGTGATTGCAACAAAGTTTGGGAAAAATGCTACAAGCAGTGGATAACTAAAATGCGTAAGCATTGCACAAGGAATTGTGAAGAATAGCATTAAAATCGAAGGTTTTGTCAGTCCTAATTTTAGTTTTGTGTGTTTTTTGAGCATTACAAGATTTAGAATTGTCGTAGTTGTCATACAAGCGCCAAATCCCCAAACTAATGCATCTACCCCCATAAATCCACTGCAACCCGCAATTATTCCTAACAACAGCACGCCACCCACGATATTATTTATAAAACTTTTTACTTCCAAATTGTACGCATTCAGTATGCTACTAGTGATATTGCTTAGCCCCAGCGGAAGCATTACCCAAGCGGAACGAACAAGGTACACTCCGCTACTGGAATTATCATACAAAAATACGCCGATTTGTTCACCTATGCCCATATAAAACGGAACTACCATTGCTGATATAAATAATGCAAAAATTAGACTAGTCTTTATGCGGTTTGAGATTAATTCACTTTCATTTTTTGCAATCGCGGTCGATAATTCTGGAATTAGCGTAAAACTCAACGCTCCTACCACTGTTGAAGGCAAAAATAACAGTGGAAAAGTCATACCCATCGCCATTCCGTAACTTTCCATTGCTTGTTCGCTTGTGTAACCTGCTAAAACTAGCATCGCTGGGAACAGAACAGCAATCACTGGTTGAATTAGACTACTAGCAGTCCGCACGCCAGTTACGGGAATTGCACTTTTTAGTATTGGTCTAAAATACCCCTTAGGGTGCGCTAGCCTCTTGCCGTTTTTGAAATAAACAATCATTACAAGAGTTGCGCTCAATACGCACGCAATCGACATCGACCAACCCGCAATTTCCGCTCCATCGAGCGAACTAAACAACCAATTTGCCATTATTACAAACGCAATTATGCGCAAAATTTGCTCTGCAAACTCTGTCCAACACACGCTGAAATAATTTTGCGTCCCCCACAATGACCCACGAAATGCAGAATACACGGCGCTTGCAATTACTGCTGGTAACAATGTAATGAGAATATAGATACAACGCTCATCAGCAAACAACAAGCCTAGATAATTTTGAAAAATCAAAATCACAGCACAAAGTAGAAACGCAACCGTTACCCCAACAATCAATGCACTAGTTGTCACTGAATTTTCCGCTTTTTGGTTGTTTCCTACACGATAAACGGCTGTCAATTTTGAAATCGCAAGCGGAATACCACTAGACACGAGTACCAGTAGTACCATAAATACAGAGAAAGCGACTTGATACACGCCTAGTAGTTCCGCACCCAACGCGCGCGACAAATAAATGCGAAAAATGAAACCGAAAAAACGCGTAAGTACCGAAAATCCCGCGACCAGCACGACCGCACGAAAAAGTGACTTTGCTATTTTTGTTTCCTCCTTTTTTAATCAATTAGCAGTTGCATACCTACAAAAACGCGTGGAGATTTCAGCCCGTTTAACTCCATTATGCGTTGCACTGTGATATTATTTTCATTTGCAATCATTTCAATCGTTTGCAGTGGAGCAACAACTACCTTTTTCTTTCCTAGTCCAGTAAGATATAACATACACCCCGCATACACACTCGAAAAAAGTGGATTATCGCGCAAAATATCTGCGGTGGTTATGCTAAATTTATTTGCCATTCCCTCCAAAGTGTCGCCCTCAACGCAAGTATAAAGCAAATTGGAATTTGAAGTTTTCTCTAATATTTTTATCATAGTTTATA
>CAVBHV010000106.1:0-3145 GCA_963595385.1 bacterium | reverse complement strand
AAATAATAAAAAAATACCAAACTTGAAATCAATCAAGAATGGTATTTTTATTTTAGTTATTATTCACCAACATAGTGAATTAAACCCATATAGCGCGCACGCTTGATAGCGGTTGCAAGCGCTCTTTGGTGCTTAGCACAAGTACCAGTTTGTCTGCGAGAAATAATCTTACCTTTTTCAGTAATGAAACGGCGCAATTTTGCTACATCTTTGTAGTCAATCTCCTCTACCTTGTCAAGGCAGAATTGACAAACTTTACGGCGTTGTTGTGGACGGCGACGGCGAGGTGCTTCTTCACCCTCAGCGCGTGGCTTGCGTTCAAACTTTTCTTTTGCTTCAGCAGGCTTTTGTGTAGCTTCTGCTTTAACAGTTTCGTTTGCTACAACTTCTTCATTTTCAGTTGCCATTGTATGTTCTCCTTTTAAATTAATTAGAATGGTAAATCAGTATCTTCAACAGGTTCCAATTCAACTACTTTTGCATTTTCAGTGTGAGCAGGGGCGCTTTGAGTGTTGCTAGCGCTAGGCTCAAATGGAGCGCTTCCACCCTCACCAGAGCGAGGTGTCAAAAACTCAACATCTTCAACGACTACATCAACAGCAGTACGCTTTTCACCATTTGTTTCGTAATTACGAATTTGAATAGTACCCATAATAGAAACCTTGTTGCCTTTGTGCAAGTACTTTCCGCATCTTTCAGCGTTTCCACGCCAAGCGGTACAGTTGAAGTAATCAACCTCACGCACGCCCTCAGCGTTTGCAAAAGGACGATTTACAGCGATAGAAAAACGGCACATTTGCACACCACTAGCAGTAGTGCTAGTTTCTGGGTCACGAGTCAAATTACCTATCAAAAAAACTTTGTTCATCTTAAATTCCTCTCTTACTTCTTAATAAACATTTTACGAACGAAAAACTCAGTGAGAGCCATTTGTTTTTCCATTTCACGAGGCAAACTAGGGTTTGAAGTGAAGTTCATCAACACATAGAAACCTTCAGCCTTGTCTTGAATAGGGTAAGCAAATTTCTTCATTCCGATTTTCTCAACAGATTCAACTTCACCGCCATCAGCAACTACCATATCGCTAAACTTTTTGATGATTGCCTCGCGAGTTTCTTCTGGAGCATCGCACGAAATGATGTACAATAATTCATACTTGTTCATAGGTTTTAACCTCCTTTTGGACTAACGGTCTAACTCAGCGGTTAGACAAGGATTGTCAATACAATCGAGTGTTAGTATAACATATTTCACGCCAAAAATCAATAGATTTACGCCAAATTGTTTATATATAAATTTTAGAAAAGCAAAGAAATAAATAGTGCCAGCGGTAAAATGAAAGTTTTACATATTTTTATGAAAAATACACACAATAAATAGCGGAAAAATGCACTGAATTTACCTTAAATTTTTTATTAAAATACCCTTAAAATCGTTTGCGAAAATGCGCGCAATAGTGTATAATTATTATAAATGTTTAAATGGGAGGCGTTTTAATGCTTAAACTTAATGCAAAAGAAAAGTTTATGGTCGGCTTTACGATACTTTGCACAGTCTTGCTCACTTGCGCACTAGCGTGTACAGTTGTGCTTGCCGCCTTTACCGCAAACAAACAAGCCACCACAACGATAAAATTCCACGAAGGAATTACAATAGAAATTACTGAGGGTGTTGATAGCAACACGTGGCAATACGCAGTTAATGGTGGCAATTCTTTCTCTACCGCTGCTATTCCACTTACTCAATTACAAATGCAAAATGTAACAATTCAAGCGACAAAAGGCGCTTCTACCACTGCACCTTGTTACATTAGGGTTTTCTACTTTATTACTATCAATAGTACAACAGCAACTTGTTTGCCTACAACTAGCGACTTAAATAGCTTGACTAGCGCCACTCTTTCAACAAATGAAACACAGTTTATTAGTGATAATAATTTCAGTTCAGGCAAATACATTGCTTACGCTGGCACTGGTAGTATTACCGACACACCCACTACAATTATCAACCCTATTACCGTATTCCAGATTAGTGAGCAAGATACAGCAATAAACGGCACACAGGTTCGCGCATATTTTAGAATTTACGCTTCTACAGACTCATTCACTACCACAAACGAAACAAGTTGGAATACTAGTTACTTTACATTTTCGTTTAGTTAATTACAAGTGAAAATTTGAGGCTTTATAAAAGGCGCTCCTACCGCTTCAAATTGAAATAAAACAGCAATTTTTAGATAAACACTGCAAAGCGTTTGCAGTGTTTTTTGTTGTCCCCCTCACTTTAAAGATTGCCCCCTTCCCTATATTTTTTGTCTAATTTTTACACATAATATTAAACCATCTACTATTGCTATAACTGTACTTTCAATTTTGTTGGCAGTAGCAGTAGCATCAACAATCGTACTCGCTGCATTTACTGCAAACAAATCAGCAACTACTACTATTCAATTCGGTGGTGGTCTTACTTTGACTCTTGGCTCAGCGGGGAATGATAACTTTGATATTGATGCTACAGACAAAGGTACTGGAACGGCTAACTTAACTCTCAACCCTAAAGGTGCTGCTGATGGCTTCTCTGGTGTATTAACACTTCCAAACATCAAAGGTTCAACAAACTTAGATGCTGTTGTTGGTGTTAAAGTTAAATTTGAATATAGTTCAAATGGTTCAGCTTGGACCGATATGATTGTTGATGAGTCAGGTAATTTTGCTTCACAGGAAGTTAGTGGACAGACCATTAATGTTACAGTAACTAAAGCAACTGCTCTTACACAAGATGACACGAACAAAGCTATTTATGTAACTGGAAAAATGACTGCTGATGCTAGCGCAACAAGTTTGACTGAATTATTTACAAGTTTCACAGTATCTTCAACTAGTGATGACACATTTGTAAACTATCGTGTTCGTATGACCTTAACATTTACAGCTACCAATGTAACAAGTGCTTCAGAAGTAGCTACTGCTCAAGCTGCTGTAAAGGCAACACTTAACGCTTAGTCTAACTATTTAATCTACTTTGAGTTTTACAACACTCTCATTACGAGAGTGTTGTTTTTATTAAAATTGCTACACTTATTTTATTAAAAGATGATAAAGATAATTTACTTATCTTTAAAAAGCCAAATTTTGATAATGCCTCA
>CAVBHV010000105.1:0-3206 GCA_963595385.1 bacterium | reverse complement strand
TTAGTTAAGCCAAAAACTCATAGTTTTGTGAATTTCATAAAATGTGAGTTTTTTTTTTTTGGTGTTTTTTTGGTAAAAGTGTTGTCAAAACGAGGTCATTTTCCAAAGTTTTAAATAAAATATATAAAATTTAATACAAATTAAGCGCATTGAGTATTCAGTGGGCTTTTTGGGTTTTTGTGGTATTAAAATTAATGCAATATTCAAAAATTCCATTCAATGGTAATATTTTAGTTGACTTTTGCTCAAAATATTTAATATAATTAGTTTGATAAAAAACAAGGAGATAAAGTATGAAATTTAGCAAAATTTCGATGTTTTTGCCAGCATTAGTGTTGTGTTGTTGTGCATTTTTCTTGTCTGCGTGCGGTGATAACCGTTTGGAAAGAGAAACGCCTAGTATAAGTATGGCAAATATTATCGTTGTAGATAGGACTGTCACAATAGATGGTTTTAGTAACGCAATGTATAGTAAAGATAGGGGGCTAAATTGGCAAGAAGAAAATGTTTTTGCTGATTTAGTGTACGACAAAACCTATTCGTTCTGTGTAAAAATTAAAGCCGATGATACATACAAAGAATCGCCTATTTCAAACATTGTGGAAAAGAAAATTAGCAAGTCTCGCGCTTCAAAACCAGTGCTTAGAAACAACAATTTTGTGGTTGAAGGCAATAAATTGACTATTCAAGGTTTTACAAACGCAATGTATAGTAACGATAACGGCGCAACTTGGCAAGATGGAAATGTTTTTGCAAATCTCACAAACGCACAAACATATGCAATTCGCGTTAAATACAAAGAAACTGAAACCACCGCTCAAAGTGAGCCAAGCGATGCATATATGTTTACTATGCCAAAAAATCAGCAAGATGCACCGCTTTTGGGTGAAAATAGTGTAATTTTTAGTCAAGCAAACAAGACTATCCGCATAAATGGCTTTTCAAATTTGGTAGAATATAGTGTTGACGGCGGACAAACAGCGCAAGATAGCAATATTTTTGTAAATTTGGTTGCTGGTTCTACTTATAAAGTTTGCGTTCGCTACAAAGAATCTAACACAAGTTACAAGTCTGACTGGTCAAATATCATTACAATTACTTTTGATAAGGACACTCAAATTAAACCGATATTGAACAGTTCAAATATCGTGCAAAACGGATTTGATTTGCAAGTGACAGGCTTTGAGCAAAAGACTGCTAAATATAGTATTGATGGCGGTACAACTTGGCAAGAAAGTAATATTTTTGAAGATTTAACCATAGGTACGGAGTATTTGGTAACTATTCAGTTACTCGAAACTAGTAGCTTGTATGGTACAGAAAAGGCAGATAATTTTGCATATACTATGCAAAAAATCGCTAGACAAACTCCTGTTTTGACACAATCAAATGTTACACAAAACGGGTTTAGCCTCACAATTTCTGGCTTTGAGAATGAAGATGCTATGTACAGTATCGACAATGGGGCAAACTGGCAAGCGGAAAATACTTTCAACGATTTATCAGTGACTGGAATTTATACCATTGTAGTAAAATTAAACGAAACTGATACACATTTAGCAAGTGAAATTTCAAATTCTTTGACTTTTGCTATGCAAAAATTAGTACGCAGTGAAGTGCCTTCATTTACCGAAAGTGATATTACGCAAGAGGGCTTTACTTTGATAATTACTAGAAATGACCTTTGCGAATATTCAATCAATGGCGGTGAGAGTTGGCAGGCTAACAATGTATTTGCGATTACAATCGGCACTACATATAGTGTAACTATTAGATACGCTGAAAACGACACCTACAAAGCAAGTGCAAGTGCTGAAATTGTAGAATTTACTACTCAAAAACTCACAAGGACTGCACCAACTATTGAGTTGGGAAATATATCGCAAAATGGCTTTAATTTAGAAATTATAGGCTTTAAAAATGACAATGTATGGTATTCAATTAACGGCGGTACTGGTTGGCAAGAAAGCAGTATTTTTGAAAATTTAACCATTGATGAAACATACAACATTACTGTTAAATATGTGGCAACTAATGATTACAACGAAAGTGAACCAGCAACTGCTATCGAATACACTATGCAAAAACTCACTCAAAATGCTCCTAGTCTAGAAATGAATGTTCAAACTATTGAAGATGCGCAATATATAGTTGTTACACCTGTTGAGGGCGCGCGTTACAAGTTTAATGATGGCGAGTGGAGGACTGAAAACCGTATGCAAGCAACTTGTGCAGATGGTGAAATAAGTGTAAGTATCAAATTAGTAGAAAATTCACAATATTTAGAATCAGAAGCGACGACCGATACTATTAGTGTGCCACACGGTGACTCAATATGGAGATTTAGAGAGAAATATATTGTAGCAGGACAACAATATATTGTTGATGTTATATGCGAAAAATGTGAAACAAGTCTTGATAACTGGACTACATCTAATCCTATGGCTACTACGACAGGTTTATATATGTTTACAAATTACGGTGACTATCAATTAGTTACTGATGATGTTACTTGCGAAAGTGGTGATGATAGCATAATTACCTTTATTTTAGTAGTTGATGAAGAAACAGGAAGTGGCATTTCTAACGGTACAATTCACCAAACAGTAAATATTTCTTATGTTTGCGATAAGGGTACAGTCACAGTTGAGCAAATGATTGATGAATATCCATACGATTTTGATTTAAGCAAAATTGCTGGTTTAAAAGAAATCAATATTTCTTATCAACTCACTAGTAATGACACAATAACTAAGAAAATTACCTTTACAAATGTAACTACCGACAATAGTGCTTTGGAGGCTTTTGTAGGGGTATATAAAGATTGTGCTGATGACTCTAAGGGGTTTGAAATCAAAAATGACAACGGGACTTACAAGGTTTTATTGGCAAATGCGACAGTAAGTGAAGAAAATCCAGTCGAAGATTGGCGTGAAATCTCAGTTGCTAATATTAAATATACAATCTCAAAAAACAAGGAAATAACAAGTTCTACTCTAACCCTCCTAGAGGCAGAATTTACGATAAACTGGGAGCAAGGAACGCTCCATGCTACAACAAGTTATAGTGGCATTACCGAGGGGCACAATTATGCTAAAGTAACCACGACTGAAAGCGAATAATGAAAAAGGCTATTTTAAAAATAGTCTTTTTTGTGTATGTAAATTTTAAAAAACAAAGCAAAGGAAAAAAATAAATATTATAGT
>CAVBHV010000104.1:0-3230 GCA_963595385.1 bacterium | reverse complement strand
TGCTAAAAACTTGCCACAGGCAACTTTTTCGAGCGCACCTGTTCGAGTCCAACAAATTACATAAAACAAAAACAAGACCATTCTATTTGGTCTTGTGTAAAGTTGGAGCGGGAGACGGGACTCGCTCCGTTCCGCTAACAATATTACTTTTCTGCTACTACTTAATTAATAGCGCTTCACTATCACGCCGAGGTGCTAAAAACTTGCCACAGGCAACTTTTTCGAGCGCACCTGTTCGAGTCCAACAACTTACATAAAACAAAAACAAGACCATTCTATTTGGTCTTGTGTAAAGTTGGTGCCGAAGACCGGACTCGAACCGGTACGAGATTGCTCTCGAGGGATTTTAAGTCCCGCAAAAAGCCTTTTATATAGGCACTTTGGACTATTTGACACAGTTTTGACACAACTTTTAAACATAAGTTTCATTTTCAATCAGCCGTTTGGCTGATTTTTTATTCCATAAATATTGGGTCATCTTCTGTTAGCATATTATCTACCTCTTGTAATATATCTTCACAGGTTATATCATCATCCATTGGCTGATACACTTTTCTAAGACTAGAGAATAATTGGTCTATATTAATGTGTTGGACATATGATGAATAATGTTCTTTTTCTTTTTTGAGTTGTATTTCTTCTTGCAGTGATAGGTATCTAGAAAATTCTTCATCACTCATATATAAGCATATTTTTTGGCCCTTTTTAAGGTTGCGGGTAGCGAAATAAGATTTACCGCAATATGGCACAGCAGACTTATCCTTAGACATATATTTTGCAAGATAAAATATAATTTTGTCATAGGCACTTAGGTCATTATCGCGGTCTGTTAGAGGTATGATACTGCAGAAGCCTTTATCATACACTGATTTGCGAAAGTTGTATATACTATCTCCTAGATTAGATTCCAGTGGTTGCATATAATATTTATTACGAACGGGCTCACTATTTTCAGTAATGATACAACCTTTTTTATCTTTGCGGAATGGTTGCATATTTACTGCACGGACTAACGCTGGACTTATATCGGCGCCACCTATACAGCCGTGAAAATGTAACTTATTATCATCAGCGTGATATTCTATTACGCATATGATTTTTATATCAGGATAATAGTACTGCATTTTTTGGCGAAATAGTTTCCAAGCATACTTAACTTTTTCTTGGTCAGAACTATCGACTTTGTGAGGGTCAAAGGTCATTGTAATAAAATATTGCCAGTCGTTATTTTGTCCATAACTCAAAAACGAATTAAGTCCGCGTTTGCGATTTCTTTTTCGGCACGCTTGCATATTATCAATAGTCGCCCGAGGGTCTTCCTTATTCTTCTTGCACCAAATACCCTCACTGTTCTTTCGCCACTTACGGGCACGATTACAAGTTACACGATTACCAGTAACGGAAAATTCTTCCTTGTATCGCACTATATCTATATTATGATTATTAATATTTAGAGTAGTGTTAGCGCGAATTTGAATATCTTGCTTTTTAGAAAATAGTTTACGGAACGCATTTTGTTTAGATTTTTCATTTTCAAAGTCAATAGTACAAAATGGACATTTATGTATAGGCTCATTATAAAGCAAACACTCTTTACATAACTCTTTTAGTTCCATTTTTATTTCTCCATTTTTTTATTTTCTGCTTATGTGATACCATTATCAAGTATATGGTATCAGTCTTATCTAACTAGTTATGATTATCTAAGCGGAACACACAGCGTACGGCGCAAGCGCTCGTACTGCTGTGTCTTCATACCTTATTACTATATAAGGCTGGTTAAGCAATGCCGAAGTGTAATTCGGCATTGCGTGTGTGATTGTATCGCGTTTGGGGCAGTCAAATGGCGAAAGCGCGGAACGCGCTCGTTGATTTTTGCGTTCGCAAAAATAATTCGCTCCAACATTTGACAGCCCCTGTGTCGTTACTCTACTCAAACTCGCGTGGTGGCTCTACTTGCCGTTGTACGGTCGGGTACAGTGTCGGTGGTTGCGGTGGCTGTGATTGTGTGCTAGGATTGTCTTGTTGTTGTGCCATTCGCAACTTGCATTGTGTCCATAATTTGCAGTGCATAATACGCCATAATAGCCCGTGCGGGGCCGTATGAATCGCTTGTTGTATGCGCAATTCCAGTTTTTGGCGCTTATAAAGAGGTCTGTTATATAACTTGATATAACGAATACAAGCCTTGTCCAGCGTGCGCAAAACACTTTCGGGCGCTTTATTGATATTGAAGTATTCACCTAGTTTGTCGTATTCCGCGCAAACAAAATTAGTTAGGTCTGAATAGTTATTAATCTCCATTATATGCTCCTTTTTGGGTTAACAATTCTTTGTCCCTTGTAGGATTCTTCCAGTAGCCTTGCGGGGCGGTAAAATAGTGGTTAGCGTTGTATTCCGCAAAACTAGACAGCGTGAACTCGTACCCCTGCTCGGTATAGTAATCTATCTTAGTGTAGTAATTATCACAGTAGAAAGCAGGGCGACAAGACTTGGAATTGTAACAACAAAATATATCAAAATCACACTCGGCGCAAAATTCCAAGCCAGTGTCACATTTATCGGAATTAAGAAGATAACTCTCTGCACTATCAGCAGAAGCGAACTCTCTACCAAGCCATACAACCTTGCAAACTTGTCCATAATCGTTCTCGGCAGTCTTGCACTGCTCCAAGACAATAACGCGTTCGGCAAGCGCGCGAATATTAACATCTATATTAGCAGGGCGTTGGCACGCTAACCACACATTGTAGTCCATATGGCGGTGGAACTGATACCAGTGATATACCTCATCGCGCAGATATCTAGACATACGGCTATCATAGTAGCGTTGTGCCTCATCTAAAAAAATTGAAGCATAAGGGGGCAAAAATGTTGAGGCAAAAAAAGGGTTAGCAAGCCCTATTGTAAAGCCATCTAGCCAGTATGTACGCAAGCGCCTACAATAATACACTGAGTTATCACTATATACACAATGGCGCTGTGTTGGTAAGTCATATTCTGCGCCACTTTCATTAAGTTGCAATAACTCACGCTTGCACGCGCGGTAATTAGCGCCACCTTCTAGCATAGCCTGTACGGCTAAATAAGCCATATAACTAGATTTGCCCGTGCCAGGGACACCACATATCATTGTAATCATTGTTTTTACTCCTTTTTTGTATTTTTTTTTGAACAAAGTGTTGACTTTTTTGAATTTTTGCGTATAATAATAGATGACAAGTCAATAG
>CAVBHV010000103.1:0-3334 GCA_963595385.1 bacterium | reverse complement strand
GTTTTACTTTTATGGATAAATAATGTAAAATTTATTGAAAAATAGAAAAAAGGGGAGAAAAAGCGTGTCCAGTATGAAAACGCTATCGCTAAAAATTTCATTATCGATACTCGTTGGCATCTTGGCTGTGATATGTATGACCGCTGGTGTAGTGCTTGCGGGTTTTTCCTCTGCAAATTTGACACCTAGTGTCCCCGTGTCCAAAATCTCCTCGCAAGTGTGGACAGATGAGAATATGACAACCGAAGTTACCTCAAACGGTCGGTTGACTGGTGGCACCAGTGCGCCATTGTACATAAGTGCGACAAAAAATAAAACAGCCATTGATATTCCGTGCGTAATGCGCGTAAGCACGACTTTTGCGAGTGTTACGCCTACCGACAGTTGGATAAAACAGTCAAACGGCTGGTATTACTATGTAGGCATAGTCGGTGGCGGTTGCGCGGGCGATTATAGTACTTCATCACAAACCGCAGTGCAATTTTGTACTAAATATACGGCTGGTAGCAATCCACACATTACAGTAGAATTAATGCAGTACTCCACAATCGACAGTGGTGGTTTTATCAAAGAATGGTCCCCTTCGGCAGGCAGCAGCCAAAAATTATTAAACGAGAGTACAACTGTTGATGGAAGAAGTCTAACTCCTAAGTCTGGTTATAAATTTACTGGTTCATTTGCTTTGTTTAAAACTGAAACTAGTGGCGCTTGGTATGCTTTACCCGCTGTCAATGCTACGACTGGTACGACTTCTTCTCTGAGTGGTATGACGGTAAACAGTGATGGTAGTTTATCATTTGCAAATACTACATATGTAGGAACTACAAGTTGGACTGAATTACAGATATATAATAATGCTCCTTTTCCTATGGTCTATAGTTTCTCTATAACAACTACAGTAGGAACTATTGCGACTATTGATAACAATGATAATAATTGGAAAGAAGTCGGCACGACTACTAATTCGGATGGTGGTGTTCTATCATACCAATATGTTTACGCAAAATCAGTTTTACCAGGTCAGTATCTAAGTATTGCAAACAAGTTTCAATTATCAGTTACGAGTGGCACTGCTAATATTTCTATAAGTGTTAATGCGGTCGATGTGGATACTTTTGTAAATAGTTTTGGCAGTACATCATATGCTACAGCGCTAGGCGACAATTTAACTTCACTAGCACCGTTTACTAACTGGGTAAACAAAATGGTAACTTACTTCAATTCTACTGTTGAAAGTGCCTCAGGTAAGACTGTTAAAAGTGCCTTAGGTGAGTTCCCTACACCAAAATATCAAAAGAAGTCAGATACAGGTGAGGCATAAAAATCTAATTTAAAAGGAGGGTAAGGTTGTGACAAAACTTAGTAAGTTAAAAATGTTTAATATATTAGTGTTTGCGTTGATACCGCTTTTGGTCGTAGCAATGGTCACAACCGTTACTCTCGCTGCAATGACCGCAGGTGGCTACGGTCAAAACACAATCAATATAGGAAAACTCGGCACAGTAGATTGTAGTACAACAATAGATGCAAATGGGGTTTATCCAGGCAATGATAATGCAACGGCAAAATTAACTCTTACTTATACAAAAAGTGGCTCATACAATGCAAAGGCAGTAACAGTAAGTGGATTTACTATAAAAAGTGTTACTATCAAAAGCGGTGAAACCACATTGGCGAGTTTTACAAGCGCGACTAATGGTGCTTATGGCCCTATATCAAATATTGTATTAGATAAAGATTCATATACAATACAAATAGATGGTAGCGCAACCGCAGTGCTTTCATTTGAGATATCGGCTGGCGCGAATAGTGGGTACACTGCAACATCTAGTGACCCTCAAAATTATCTAGTAAATTCTGCCACCTCGATTGAAATATCGTTTACTTTACAGGTTGACCAAAGTGGGACAGGCTTTACTGCTTAAAATATGATTTTGTGCGGAACCACATTAAACTATCAAGTTTGTCCTTTGGACAAGCGATTTCGTGCGGAACCACGTTAAACTAGGGGCTTTACGCTCAAACGCGGTCGCAAGCGGGTAGGGTGCAAAAAAATTTGCGTTTGCCGTTTTAGGTGGATACATAGAGGAAACCTCAAAATAGGCACTTTGCTTTGGCTTGTGACTTGCTCGAGTCGTTTTCACTCGCTAATTGAAAACAAACTTGAATAGTTTTGATACCAAAAAAGCATTGCTTTGGCTAGTCCAAAGTTGGTGGTTCGTGCAATTTTGGTAAAGGAACATTCGCAAAACTTAGATTGGAAAGATTGATGAGCCAAAATGCGCGCAATTAGTAACATACCGCGGTCGCAGTTAATTGGTTTTCAGGCAACTTTGCAAACATTTTAGTAAATTAATCTAACCTTTCCCTTTCTTAATCTTAATTTTATAAAGGAGATTTACAATTATGACAACACAAAAAGTACAATCTAAAATCAAGACATCTACTATTGCTATAACTGTACTTTCAATTTTGTTGGCAGTAGCAGTAGCATCAACAATCGTACTCGCTGCATTTACTGCTGGCAGAACTGCAACTACTACCATTACATTTGGTGGTGGTTTGAACATGACTCTTACTTCAGCTGAAAGCACTGATTTTAACGAAGTTGCAGCTACAACTAATGCAACAGTTACTATTACAGCAAAAGACAATGCTTTTGCAAAAGACAATGTTGAAATGGGTGCATTAAAAGCTCAAACTAACCAAGCAGCTTATGTTGGTTTCAAACTTAGCGTAGCTAACGGTAGTGGTACTACTGGTACCTGGTCTTACGCAGGCGGCGTATTTACAAATACTGAGGCAAAGCTTAAAGTTACATTCACAACAACAGCAACCGCTGGAACTGATGATGGTGTTTACTACTTTGCTAGTGCGACAACTGCTGACACTGATGTAACAGTTTTTAGCAAAGCAGTTATTAGTTCAACATCTGGCAGTGTAGATGACATTGCTGGTAAATCAATCGATATTACTATTACTTTCAAGGCTGAATCAGTAGCAGGTAGTGGTAGCATTGACAATGTTAAGTCATTTACTTAATTAACTAATTAAGTCTATTTAATCTACTTTGAGTTTTACAACACTCTCATTACGAGAGTGTTGTTTTTTGTTGCTAGAAAACTACCAGACTATTTGGTGGTTCATTATTTTTTAGATTGCCACTTGAAGTGCGCTTGCGCACTGAAAGTCTGGCAGAACAGCAAGACTAATAGAACAATAGGCAATCAGCCAGCCAGTCACTATGCTCCCTTGCAATTCCTTAGAGTACCTCATTCATAACATACTAATGTAGGCACAGAGGGAAAATGTGCTTACTTGCGTTATTTGGTGT
>CAVBHV010000102.1:0-3382 GCA_963595385.1 bacterium | reverse complement strand
GGAAATTCTTTTTTGTGTATGTAGCGGTACACTTTTTATTTATTAAAACACACAAAAGGAATAACTAAAAATGTTAGAAATTAAAGATTTAAGTCACGGCTTCGGTGACCGTGAACTATACAAAAATGTAAATATTCGTATCAACAAGGGTGAAAAAATCGGTCTTGTTGGCACAAATGGTAGTGGAAAATCTACACTTATAAACATACTTAATGGAAATTTAATTAGTGATAAGGGTAGCCTTGTTTGGGAGAAAAAACACAAAGTTGGCTATCTCGACCAGTACGCAAAAATTGACCCTAGCCTAACAATTTATGAATATTTGGAACAGGCTTTTGATGACATCAAAAAGGTAGAAGAAGATTATAATACTATAAACGAAAAATTTGCGACCGCTTCGCCTGAGGAATTTGACGAATTATCAAAAAAGGCTACTTCTCTATTTGAATACCTAGATGAACACAATTTTTACTCTATTGATAGCACAATCAAAAAAGTTGCAAGCGGTCTAGGTGTAGCAGATTTAGGACTGGACACCAAAATTGAAAATTTGAGTGGCGGTCAACGCGCAAAGGTTATTTTGTCCAAATTATTACTCTCGCAACCTGATTTAATTATACTCGATGAGCCTACAAACTTTTTGGACACAAAGCACATTGAATGGTTAGAAACATACCTAAAAAATTTTGATGGCACTTTCTTAATTGTGTCGCATGATACACATTTTTTAGATGCTGTATGCAATACGATTTGGAGTGTCGAGTATCTAACAATTAATAGATATAATGGTAATTACTCTCAATTTTTAAAGCAAAAGGCTGAGAGAGAGATTTTGACCGAAAAATCAATCATTAAGCAAGAGCAAAAAATTCAAAAATTAAAGGATTATATTGCAAAAAACAGGGCACGCTCCTCTACCGCAAAACAAGCGCAAAGTCGCGTAAAACAATTAGCAAAAATAGAGCGCATAGAAAAGCCTGAAACTCCTCCTACGCCAAAATATAGATTTAAATTTACCCCGCTAGTTGCAAAGACTTTGATTGAGGTGAAAAACTTGTCCGTAGGCTACTATTATGCATTACTAAAAGACATAAACCTTACGGTAGATAACAACGAAAAAATACGCGTAACTGGTTTTAACGGACTAGGAAAAAGTACTTTTTTAAAAACTATTATAGGTGAAATCCCTGCACTTGCTGGCAGTGTAAATAAGCACCACTTGCTAAACATTGGTTATTTTGCGCAAGATATTAGTTGGGAGCAAGACACCCTTACCCCTATCGAAGAATTGCGTGCAGAATTTCCAAAAATGGACGATAAGCAAATTCGCGCCTGCCTTGCTCAAGCGGGCGTGCCTAGTAAATTGCAAATGCAACCGCTCAAAAGTCTAAGCGGTGGCGAACAAACAAAAGTTAAACTTTGTAAATTTATTTTACAGCCTTTTAATATGCTGATTTTAGATGAGCCAACCAACCACTTAGATACCATTGCAAAAAATGCACTCGCAAAAGCGGTGAACGAATTTAACGGTACGATAATATTTGTTTCGCACGAAGAAGATTTTGCAAATCAAATAGAATGCCGTACCATTGACTTACAAAAAAATTTAAAATAGTCTAAAACAAAAATGCATAATATACTCTTTTTTATCACCTAATTAAGCGCAAAAGAGTATATTGTGAATTTCCTTGATTTTAGCCACAAACTATGCGTAAAATGAACAGCATAGTACATTGCATAGTACTAAAAATGGACTTAAAATTATGCCCTAAAATTATTTTATACTTTATATTTTGGTATTAATAAATTTAAATAAATACAAAAAAGGAAACCAATTTGGTTTCCTTTTTCTTGGGACTGTACTACTCTGCGGTAGCCTCCGCCAAAGCCTTCTCGTATTCGGCAAGAATAAGATCACGAATCATCTCTCTTGTCTCAGTGTTAAGAGGGTGAACGATGTCTTTGAAGTTTCCCTCTGGTGTCTTACGACTAGGCATTGCGATAAACAAACCTTGATTACCTTCAATAACCTTAATGTCGTGAACTGCAAAACAATCGTCAATAGTAAGTGAAGCAACAGCCTTTAATTTGTTGTCATCTTTCTTAACAATACGAATGCGAATGTCAGTAATTTTCATCAAGTCGGTGTACCATCCTTTTAAATTTTAGCCAAAAGTAGTAGAGCCACATTTAGCCTACTTCTATATTACTAATTTTTACCATAAAAGTCAAACAAAATACTATGTTTTCTAAAATTTTTACTTTTACTCGCCTATCTTTTGACCGCAATTAGAACAGAATTTGCCATTTACTGAAATCTTTTGCCCACAATTTGTGCAAAATTTTGCGTTTTCTTGCCCATCTTCCCAGCCTTCGCTTGCTGATTTTGCAATTTTCTTTACAGCATCTTGTGTAATATCTGCTTGCATATTAGCAATATCAGTTAAATCACTTTGCTTGTCTGTAATTACTTTTTTGTTTATATCTACACCATATTTTGACAATTCCGCCAAATCATCTTTGTTTTGCTCAACAATATGCTTGCTTACCTTTAATTTAAACTTTGCCACTAGCGGTTCCAACCCTATACTTGTTAGAACAAAACCTACAAACAAAACAAAGACACCTATCATTGATAGTGTTGGCTCTCTCATAAAGAACAGCACAAAACCTACCACAACTACAATCAAACCTATCACAAGTGCAATTTTAAGTCCAACGCTAAATTTTTTCTTTTCATTATTATTATTATTTTCTTCCATACTACCTCCTACCACTATTTTAGCAAATACAATATTTCAATGTCAAAAAAATTTGTAACTTCTATATCTATATATTATATACTACATTTGGCTTTCGGCATTTAGTGCTTGCTTGCCAAATTCGCTACAAATCGTATTTTGCGAATTTGCAAGTCTTGTGTACATTTTATTTAGAACTTCTGGTTTCAAAGTGCTAGCTAAACTTTCTGCAAACACGCGTACAGCATTGTCACTATCGCAATCAATCATTGCCTCAGCACAAGCAGAAATATTAGCAAGTTCTATATTGTCCTCTTTCTTTTTAAAGTCTTTTGCGGAATGAACACCAAATTCACGGGCATACTGACTGATAGTAATACCACATTTTGAATCTAAAATTGCTTGTTCATGAGCGCGAAAATTAGTGTTTGGGTACTTAATCATAAAGAAGAAATTGTAACTGCCGTTTTTAGAGTCTAATACAACTTGCTCAAAATTTTTAAATGTATTGTTAGGAATTTTTAGACTATCAGGACATTCGGTCAAAAACCAAATCGCATCATTTGCTGATAAAGTTTTGTTGTCCAAACCATTCTCAAAAACACCCATATTTTCTTGCCAGCAATTAAGTTGAATACTCT
>CAVBHV010000101.1:2182-3495 GCA_963595385.1 bacterium | reverse complement strand
GGCTTGCTTGTTTTGACTGGTTTTTTAAATATTACACTCAATCAAAATACGGGCGAGGCAATTCATACTGGTGGTAATGTAACCACTTCGGCAAATTTCTTTACTACTTATAGAACAGACCGCGATACAGCGCGCGAGCAAGAAAAATTATACTATACCGCAATTTTGCAAAGTGCAAATAGTTCTGCTGAGGCAAAAAACACAGCACAAGAATCTTTGGCAAACATTGCTTCAAAAATTGAAAGCGAGTTATATTTGGAAGGAAATATCAAAGCAAAAGGCTTTAACGATGTAATTGTGTCAATGACAAATAATTTTGTAAATGTAATGGTAAAAGCGAGTGAATTGACTGATGAACAAGTTGCTCAAATCGTGCAAGTTGTACAAGACCAGACAAAAAAGTCTATCGACAATATTAAAATAATTCCCGTTGAATAGTTGATTTAACGGCGTGGCTATGATATAATAACCTTAGTTATTATTTAGAGGTGCATTATGGCCATAGAGCAAATGAACGGTCAAGGGCAACACGGCAGAGTGAGTTATAACAAGGCAATTTTGCTGTCAATCATAAATTTAGCAGCAAAGGAAATAAGCGGGGTTGCTTCACTTTGTGCAAACTTTGGCGGTTCTAAGTTGGGTAAGATTTTTAGCGCAAACTACTATGAGGGCGTAAAAATTACGCATACAAAAGATGGTTTGATTGTTGATGTTTATATCAATATTTTCGCAAACTACAATGTGGCAGATGTTGCGTGTAGAGTGCAAGAAAATGTAAAAAACAGCATTATTTCTATGACCGAGATGTTTGTGAAAGCGATAAATATTCACATACTAGGTGTAGAATTTGCAAAGGCTGACTAACCCCTAACCAAAGGGGTTTTTACCTATTTTGAAAGGAGAAAAATATGAGTAGGACAACTGCAAGGGAAAATGCATATTTGATGCTTTTTGCCAATCAATTTAATTTTGATGGTTTCAATCAAGAGAGTTTGATTGATATTTTAGATGGAAAGGCAATCAGCCAAGAAGACTTTGATTTTGTAAAAGAAACTATTACTGACATTGTGCAAAATTACGATACATTAAAGGAAATCATAAGTAGAAATTTAAAAGATTATGATTTGTCGCGCGTTTTGATTGCTGATAGGTCTGCGTTGATTTTGGCTACTTACGAATTGAAATTTAAGCAAGACACTCCGCCAAAGGTTGTAATAAATGAAGCAATCAATTTGGTTAAAAAATATTCTTCCGAAAAAAGTTCTGGCTTTGTAAATGGAGTATTGAGCAAAATTTACAAGGAAATTTACAAT
>CAVBHV010000101.1:0-2172 GCA_963595385.1 bacterium | reverse complement strand
GAGTAGAATTATAAGCGTAAGCCAATTTAATACCTATATTCACAATATTTTAGCAAATGAAGACTTGTTGCAATTTGTCCAACTTTACGGAGAAATTTCAGGAATTTCGTATTCTGGCAACAATATTTATTTTAGCATAAAAGATGAAAACGCTGTTTTAAATTGTGTTCGTTTTGGAATAAAACCTAGTGACTTTATGGGCAAAGAAGGTGAAATGGTACTGGTAACTGGCTCACCAAATTACTATGTCAAAGGTGGTAGGTTTTCTTTTAATGTGGTAAAAATCGAGCCGTACGGTCAGGGGCTATTGTATAAGCAATTTTTAGAGTTGAAAGCAAAATTGGAAGCAATGGGGCTTTTTGATGTAAGTAAAAAGAAACCCATGCCTACTGTAATCAAGCGAATTGGTGTGGTTACGAGCGAAACTGGTGCAGTAATTCAAGATATAATCGATGTTTCGCATAGGCGGAATCCTTTACTAGATATTGTGTTGTATCCAGCGAAAGTGCAGGGTGTTGGGGCTGAAAGCACAATTATTGCTGGTATTGAGGCCTTGGACCAAATAGAAGATATAGATGTGATTATTGTTGCGCGCGGTGGTGGCTCCGCGGAAGATTTGAGTACTTTCAACGCTGAGAGCGTGGCTATGGCGATTGCAAATGCAAACAAGCCAATCATTAGTGCGGTAGGTCACGAAACTGATTTCACTATTGCAGATTTTGTGGCGGATTTGCGCGCACCTACGCCTTCGGCTGGGGCAGAGTTGGTAAGTACAGATTTAGCAAAATTAAAATTTAATATGCAAAATGCGACCCTTAGGTTACTGAGAATTACGGAAACATATTATCAAACTAAACAAGAAAAAATTGAAAATATGACTAGCAAAATGAGTAATACTACAACACTACTCTTGCAACAGTCTAATGCAGATTTTCAAAATTGGGTAGGTAGGTTTAGTAATGCCTCTACACTTTGTATTAAAAATTATGAGCATAATTTTGATGTTTTGGTGCAAAAGTTAGAAGCAGTTAATCCTGTCAAAATTTTGCGACTAGGGTATGCTCAAATTGATAATGGAAGTAAGGTTGTAAGCAGTATCAAAAAAGTAAAATTAGATGACAAAATCAATGTGACATTGCAAGATGGTGTGCTAGTTTGTCGTGTTGAAGATAAAGAGGAGAAAAAATAATGACTTTTGAAGAATTGGTTAAAAGATTAGAGGAAATTGTAGAAAAACTTGAAAGCGGTACAGCAAAATTGGACGAAGTGAACAAACTTTTTAGCGAAGGTGCGGAGATTGCAAAAAAGTGCTATGAAGTTTTGAATGAAAGCAAAGGCAAGGTAACTGTTTTGCGTGATGAGTTGGGTAAATTAGTAGAAAAGCCATTAAATTAACTCATTTTTTAGATACTAAGACCATATAATATAGTGTGGAAAAAGACTATAAAACTAACAAGGGCGAGCAACCAAAGATTGAGATTTTTTCGACAACTAAAAAAGGAAAAATAAAATCAAATAAAGTTTGGCTGGTCCAAATTTTCTTTGTATCTTTATGTTTGTCGGTCTTATTTGCCCTAATATCGGAGTTGATGTTAGCAAACGCTAGCCTTGCGTTGGCGTTATTTTTGATTGTCTTGTTAGTAGGGGTCAGCGTTGTATTTGATTTAATCGGTATGGCAGTTACTGCGTGTAGTATAAAACCCTTGCTTGACCTTAATCAAAAGGGTGAGCGTGGTGCCGATATTGCTATAAAATTAGTCAAAAATGCAGATAGAATTTCGTGTATTTGTACCGATGTTGTTGGTGATATTTGTAGTATATTGAGTGGTGCTGGTGGGGTCGCGATTTCGGTGATTTTGATTTCATTTTTTCCGCAAGTCAATAGCATAATTTTATCAATTTTGATTAGTTCAATTATTGCTTCTGTGTCGGTATTGGGCAAGGCAATAGGTAAGACTTATGCATTAAATTACCCTATAAAAGTGGTGTTGGATACGGCAAAAGTACTTTCTTTATTTAAAAAATCAAAAAAAATTTCAAAGGGTAAAAACCTCAAAAAATAGCCAAAAAGCCCTTGGTTAAGCCATTTGTATAATTATAAATTAATGTTTTGCATAATTATAAATTTTAAAAACGAATAAATATGCAAAATAGTCTTGCATAATTATAACT
>CAVBHV010000100.1:0-3501 GCA_963595385.1 bacterium | reverse complement strand
GTGTTTTTTGATTATTTTTTATGTATTTATTATACAAAAAGAGTTTGGTGTGGTATAATTTAATTGAGGTGCAATACAAATGATATTTTTTACGAGCGATACACATTTTGGAGGGCTAGACACTATTGAGAGGGAGAATAGGCCCTTTAAAAATTGCGATAAATTTAACAAATATACCATAAAACTTTGGAACAAGCAAAGCGGGAAAAATGATATTATTTATCATTTAGGCGATTTTGTAAATTACAACGAAAAAGACCAAATTTCGTGGAGCAATGCTATTCGTTTGGTAAAGAAAATTAAGGCGAAAGTTATTTTAATCCTCGGCAACAATGAGGAGCGCGTGATAAAGTATCATTTTGATGATAATTTTGATAAATTTAGGCAATTTTGCATTGATTTAGGGTTTCAAGATGTGAAAAAAGAGGAATTTTTGGAGTTCAACAACAAAAAATTTTACCTAAATCATTTCCCGCGTAAGCATAAAGACGGCTATATAAATCTATTTGGACATACTCACCGCACGACAGGAGTTTGGAAGCCTTTTGGGCTAAATATGGGGTGCGACCTAAATCATTTTTATCTTTATACGGTAGATGAAATCGAGCGTTTGTTGGAGGTGAAAAATAGGCGCTGGGACAAAGATGAGGACAACTTGTGTATGTAATTGCTTAATTTTTGATAATTTTTACATTAATTTAAAAGATTAAAAATTATCAATATCGAGGTGTGGCGTAGGGGGAGCGCGTATGGTTCGGGACCATAAGGTCGTGAGTTCAAATCTCACCGCCTCGACCAAATAAAAAACAGAACATTGTTTTTTTATATATTTAAAATCGCTGAATAGCAAAAAATACAAAAAAATCAGGGTTTTTCCTGATTTTTTACTTATTATTAAGATAAATTGAGGTAATTTCTCCGTTGTTTATTTCGATTATTTTATCGGCAATATTTTCGCAAGTTTGTGCCGAACTAAATATGATAAATGTGTGCAATTTTCGTTCGGTATAATAGAGTAGCGCGCTTTTTAGTAATGTAAATTCTTTTTCGGTTAGTGAAGAAGGAAATTCGTACAGCGCAATTACTTCACAATCGGTAAGTAGCGCGCGTGCAAAACTCAATAAATATTTATATTGAATAGGCAACGCGTTTGCTTCCGTGTTATACTTTTTGGAAGTGCTTAAAATATATTCTTCCAAACCTATTTGCGTGCAAATTTCGTGAATTTTGTGCGTATCTTTGCAAACCATTTTGAGGTTTTTCATAATCGAACCGCTGTAAAAATAAGGCTTTGTGTTGATATATGTAAAATTGTCACGATGTGCGTGTTCGCTATATTCGTTTAAATCAACATTATCTAGCAAAATTTGTCCAGATTTTGGTTTAATATCACGGCGCAACATATTGAATATCGTTCGTTTTCCGCCACCGCGTTTTCCGCCGATTAGCGTGATTTCATATGGACGAATATGAAAAGAAATATTATTTAGGCTGTTGTTTCCGCCTTTTCCACCCTTGTAACAAACATTTTTAAAATCAATAATGCCGAATACATCACAATAATCTTTGTCCCCAAACTCCTCAAATTCTTGCTCGGTAAAGTTTAATACCTTGCGAACGCGATTTGCAGAAATTGTAGTCGTACGCATATCCGAAAGCACGGTATATGCTTCATTTGCAATCGTTATACCAGAAACGATATAAGGGGTGATGATTAGGTACAAAGTAAGGTTTAGCGCATCACCCGCAACCAGATACACCATAAATAGCGTAACAATCAATATAATACCGTAATAAAAAATCGCATACAAGTTATCCACATAACTTTGATTCATTGTGCGCCCGTGTTCGCTTTTTTGATATTTTTTGGTGAGCAACATATATTCGTGGCTAAGTTGCTCGCGCAAATTTAGTTCGCGCGAAAGCGCACGCGAATCAACTATTTGATTCATTTTTTGACAACGCTTGTCCGCATTATCGCGTATTTCTTTTATGTATTTCAATCTTTTATCATTTAGGCGTGACAGCATAAAGAAATTGAGTATATCTACGCCTAGTACTACAAGCCCTGCACACCAGTTGATGCAGAAAATCGTAATTATAGTTACCACCACGCGAAAAACTTTTGCGATAGCGATTGCGAGTTTGTCTGAGAAAACGGATACATTATATACATCAGTGTGCAAAAGATTTAAGATACTTTCTTTTGGCACTTTGCGAAAATTGCAAGATTTCGCTTGCATTACTTTGTTTAAGATTTGATTATTTAACGAAATATAAGTACCGCCGATTAGCCTCGAATATATATAGAAATTACCGTGTTTAAACAAATACGAAAGCGCAACGATGATAAATTCAATGATTAGATATATCACTGCCCCAGTATAGTCCGCAACAGTAATCGCGGTGATTGCGCTCGCCGCAAAAATAGGGGAAATAATGTTGCAAGTATATGCCAAAATCATTGCAAAACACGAAATAAAAAAGTGTAATTTATTTGGTTTTGCAAGAGAGTACCACGCCCGCAACTGCGAAATATTACTATTCATTTTTCCTCCTTTTTTGATACCTATAAATTGTACAAAAAATACTCAAAAAATGCAAATAAAATTGACAAAAAAAATTACAAAACTATTAATTTTGCGGTTTTTCTTTACTTTTTGTGGAAAATTTGGTATAATGAACAAAATTGTTTTATGGAGGGAATATGGACATAAACAAGCAAACTGCGGACTTCAATTCGCAAGCGTTTACCTGTGAAATGCGCACTTTTCCAGCGGTAAAGTTTTCACACATTGCAGAAAAAGCGTTAACTGTGGATACTCTAAGTTCTAGCGACAAGGCAAAAGTAGGGTTAGCGTATTATACGGGTTTTGAAATTAAAAAAGATAGAGCAAAGGCAATCGAAATTTGGCAAAAAGATGCGGGCGCCGATAGTCTATTTTATTTGTCCGTTGATGCGTTTTTAAACAACAAAGATAGAAATGGCTTTAAATACCTCCACGATAGTGCAAAGTTGGGCAATAAACAGGCGTTTTTGCGTTTGGGCTACTGCTATATTATGGCGATAGGCGTAGAGGGCGATGCGGAGCGCGCGTATAGGGTTTTTGATAAACTCGCCCGCGAAAAAGTACCAGAGGCTGTGTATTTTGTGGGGGCTATGCAAATGTTACCTAGACAGCCATTTATTGAGTTTAATCCAGAGTCTGCGCAACAAAAATTGATGTGGTCGGTGCAACACGGGTGCAAGTTTGCAGAATTTGAGCAAGGCATCGTGCTACTTAGGAGCGCGAAAAACGAAACAGAAAAGCAACAAGCGGTAAAATTAATAAAGAGCGCGGGGGAAAAGCAAGAGGTGCGCGCGATGATGTGGCTTGCGGTTGAATTGATTAAGGGCGAATATTTTTCGGTAGATAGAGAGCGTGCGGAAAAATATATGTCACAATGCATAAAGTTAGGTTTTGAGCCAGCGGTTACTGCATTTAAAAAAGCACTACAAAC
>CAVBHV010000099.1:0-3553 GCA_963595385.1 bacterium | reverse complement strand
TAGAATAAAATTTAAAATATTCTTAAAATATGTCGAATTTTGTTTGTAAGTTTTTAGTATTTTGTGTTAAAATAGATATAGAAATTAAATTTCGTGGCAAATTATTAAAATTTAACAACACTTAAAAACAAATTGGAGGACTGTTTATGAGTACATTTATCAGGGGTGTAAACCTATCAACAAAATGGCTAAAAGTGGTTATTTTGGCGGTTATGGTTGTAGTTTGCGCAACTGCGATTACTCTAGGGGTAATTTTCTCTCAAAAGCAGAATTTTGTTGTTCAACCTGAAAATAATAATAAAACCGATGTGCTTGATAACAATGCACTATTTTCTGCTAATGGTGTAGATGAAGATATTGCTACTAGGTTAGCGCAAAATGTGTCACTTTATGGTGATAATGTAGCGTTGGGTAATGCTGGTGGTAGTATTGTATCATCAGTTATTAAGTTGGGCGGTATAAACTGGACTGTTGTGTACAAGCAAAACGACATTTTGACCCTTTACGCAAATGATTCAGTGGCTGAAATGAGTTTTGGTGGTAATAGTTACTCGCAAAGTGAAGTAAGAGATTACCTTTTGAACACTTTTTACCCTCAATTTTTACAAAAAGTAGGTTATGCTGACCTCGATAGTTTGATTGTACCTTACGGTGACAACCGCTTGTACTATCAAGCGAAAGGCGCGCAAGCCGTGATTTTAAACACCCTAAATAATGGTGTAATTAGCAATAATGATGGAATTAATGGAGATAAAATTTGGATACCAAGCGCCTACGAAGTAGGTGGTTTCGCTAATACCGAATATTCACCAAGAGCGAGAGTGAATAGTTTCAAAACTATCAACGCAAATGGTTTTACTGTAAACTCTGGTTTGTGGAATACATCAAACGAAATGCGCTTAAACGCTGACAATATGTGGTTGCGCTCAAATGTGGATAATTCTATCGCAAGTATCGCAAATGGCGTAATTAAAGGGCAAAATAGCGGTGTAAAACTAAGTATTCACCCTTGTATCAATGTTTATATGCCTAGCGTTTGCAAAAATGAAGTTATGCAAGCAAGTGCAAATGATTATTCATCTATCAATGCAGTGTTGACTGCTTCTGGTGTTGATTATTCTAGCAGTATCAACTCATCAGAAGGTACTTCACACACGGGTACTTCTAGCGACAAATTCACTATTTCAAAGCCTGAAACTTTGTGTATTTTGTCTAGTGCTGTTATGTCAGGTCAAGATTTTAGCGGAAAATACTTTGTTTTGACAAAAGATATTGATATGTTGACAGCATCTAGCAGTAGTGACTCAATTACTGTTTGGAGTCCTATTGGTAGGGAGGGGTTCCCATTTAAAGGCAATTTTAGTGGTAATGGATTCACTATCAGCAACCTAGCAAGCGCTGGTTCTGGACTCGCTGGTTTGTTTGGTTATGTAGATGGCGCTACTATTGAAAAATTAGGTATTCTTAATTCTACTTGGTACACTACAAATGATTATGTTGGTGGTGTGGTTTGTCAAGCAAATAACTCATTAATTTCTCAATGTTATAGTGACAGCGGTGTGTCAGGTAAGCAGTATGTAGGTGGTATTGTTGGACAAATATCAGCAAGTAGTGCTAACGGGGTGCAAGATTGCTACAATTTGCACGCTGTAACTGGTAGCCAGTATGTAGGTGGTATTGTTGGTAATATCAGCAGTTCTTTAATCAAAAACTGCTACAATACTGGTAGCGTTGGTAGTACTTTGGGAACAAATTATGGTGGTATTGCGGGTGGAAACACTAGCGGTACGGTTACAAATTGCTACTACTACAACTCAACAGGAAATATTATAGGTACAGTGATTTCTAGTTATGATGCTGTTCGTACGGCAAGTACTTTCTCAGGTTTTACATTTAGAACAAGTAGTAACACTAGTGGTACTTGGTTTATGTCAAATGTGTTAAACGACAGAATGCCTATGCTTTACATATTTATGAAAAACCCTACTGTCAATGTAAAGGTAGTAGAGGGCGGTACTGCAACGATAAATGGTGATTCAACATTTACTACAACCGTTGGTCAGACTGCACCATTAGTTGCAACTCCTTATGCTGATAAGACAAATCACTATTACCGCTTTGCTGGTTGGTATTTCTACGATGTTGACTTGTCGGGGAATATGATGACTACGGATAGGAAATATAGTGATGATGCTAGTATTTCGCCCTTTACCGTTGATGACTACTACAACTTAGAGGCTAGATTTGTGCGTATATACTCTGTAACTATAGATAGTGTTTTAAATGGTTTCAGTTCAAGTTACACAAATTCTTCATTCTCGTACACTCCAACGAATGCGACTTCTAGTGTGGCTGGTAACTGGTATGATGAAGGTACAGTTATTACTATCGAATTGGGTAGTAACAATTATTGTCAATTAGCAAGTTTAAAAGAAAGTTTTGATGGAACAACTTTTACAAATGATTTAATTTCAAAAATAGTAGATACACAGTATTCTTTTACTGTAGGGGATAAAAATAGTGACTTCTACTACATAAGTGCCTCTTATAATCGTGTCTACGAGATTAAGACTTCGGTAACAGTACCTAGTAAATTTACTGGTACAGTGCCTACATCTACTTTGAGTTTTACGGAGGCTGGTACGACTACGCCGACTACAATTACAAGTGCTGCGACAAGTACTAAAAAGACTGTTTACAATTCTCCAATTACTCCAACTGCTGGTACTGTAACAGGAGTAGAATTCAAGAGCTACACTTTAAAAGTGGGGACTGCTGACTCTTCTGTTGGGGTGCAAAATGGATTGGTGTTTTATATTAGTACCGCAATGTCGACAGAAGATTTAAGACCTGCTGATAGCGTAACGACTTTGGAATTTGTTGCGACTTACACCATGACTCAAATTACTATAAAAGCCAATACACCTAGCGATGGTAAAGTGATTATCAGCACAACAAAAGACCAACAAACTTCATTTACTGAGAGTAGTGCAAATGCTTTGACAATTACTGTTGATTATGGTGATGCATACTATATTTATGCAATTCCTTCATATTCTACCGGTTATGGTTTTAGTGCAATTAGTCCAACTGTGACTTGTGCTACTGCTTCAAATGGTGTTGTTTACTCAACTGCTTCTTTAACAGCAACCGCATCTACTACTTATACCATTACATTTGCTTTGCAAAATGCATATACAATCAATTTTGCTGTGGAAGGAATATCGGCATCTAATGTGGAATTAAGCGATGCTTCGGTGAGTGGATTGAATTTTGCTAGTTCGGTTAGCGGATATACAGTACAAATTAAGACAGAAGAATTGGCAAAGCAATACTTTTTTGATAGCGTTACTATTAAGATAGATACAAGTACAAAGACATTTAACACGGGGCACACAAGCGGTACATATGAAATTATTACAGATGCGCAAGCGATATTTGGGAAAATGTCTGGTGATAAAACTGTAAAAGGTATTTACGCTTTGAGCCCTGCCACTGCTGCTGGCTACTCAAATACTACTATTGATGTTACTTTAAATTTTATCACTATTAT
>CAVBHV010000098.1:964-3556 GCA_963595385.1 bacterium | reverse complement strand
ATAATAAAGAGAACAAGGAGGATACTATGACAAAAAATATAAGTAAATTTTGTTTAAATTTGTGTCTAGCGGTTAGCGTAATGTTTTCCTTTTTAGGCATTACATTATGCGCGCTAGATAAGTCTTTTGTCACAGCAAATGTAGAAAAAAGTTTTGAGTATAAGGCTCAACTTAGTGAAAAACAAGTAAAATATTACGATTTAATTAAAGATAGTGCTGAGAAGCAACTTTTTCGTGAGGGTAACAAGTCAGTTGATTTGATAGAGAATAATGTTGTTACCAAAGAGGAAGTAGCGAATTACGCAAAGGGTGACAGCACAATATTGACAGATTTTGGCTCAGCGCGCGATGCGTTTATGCTTGACTACCCGCAATATTTTTATATTGATTATGACAAATTAACCCTAAATATTGCACAAAAAGGCAACGAGTATGTCGCTGAAATAGGCGCGGGTAGAGATAGTAATTATTACATTGCAAGTGATTTGGATAATCAAAAAGTAACCCAAATGGAAGTAAATTTACAGCAAAAAATTCACGCAATGCAAGACGATATAAATCTTTATCAATCAAATTTTGAGGGAACAGAGAAAGTTAAAGAAATAATTAAGCGTACAATTTATTTAATTTCACCTACTTCAGATTCTTCGTTTGCACTTATGTATGATTTTTGTGAAAATGACCCGCAAAATGCGCCATATATTCGTACTGTATATAGTTTGGTGACAGGTAATGCAGTTTGCCAAGGATATGTAAAAGTATTCAAAATGCTTATGGACTATTACCAAATTCCTTGTATTGAGGTCGAAGGTTATTACCTGCATTATGATTTAGTGCAAGATAGAAACCTTAGTGAGCCACACGCGTGGGCATATTGTAAGGTTGGAGATAACTGGTATTTAGTGGACCCAACTTATATGGCAAGTGGTACAGAATTTGCGCTACTAGGTAGCAATTCTACCGCAAATTACATTGCAAGTAAGTCTGTTTCAAATAGTGGAAAAGAATTTAATTTGCCAGTTTTAGCGGTTTTTGACTACGGAACGACTGAAATACAAACTAAAATCTTGGGCGATTTTGATAGCATAGAAGTAGATTATTCAAATCCAAACAGCACTGATGCTTGCTATTTGGTTGCAAATACTGGTATCGTTAAAAACGGAGAGTTTACTTGGTATGGTTATTTTGGTTCTGATAGTTCATTCACCACTACCACTGGTTGGACAATAGGCCTTACCGAAAATGTACAGTTATATCAATTTTTTGTCACTACACAAACACCTAGCAAGACGGACAGTGGACAAGGTATTTGGAACGATTTTGACACGAGTAAATTAATTGCAAAGAGTAATATCGTTGTAAATGAAAATTACAACGAAACAGAGGCGGAAAAACCTTTGATTTCAAATATTTCTCCTAGCAATAGCGTATATCAAAATGCAAACAAAAAGCACGAAATAGTTGTGACATATAGTAAAAATTTACAAGCAAATGGCACGCCAAATGTAAAAGTATTTTCTAGCAGTTACGAAGATATGACTGAGTATGTAAAAGTACAAAATGTTACTATATTAGGTAACCAACTTAAATTTATGTTTACACCTAGTAAAATGTACAAACACTTTTCTATGCGCTATATTTTTGAACCACAAAATATCATAACAAGTGAGGAAAAGGCTAGCGTGCCTAACTTCAATATGTTATTTAAAATGCCAACTACTGTTTGTAGCCAAGTATTCAACAATGGCAGACTATATATCGACAGTTTTGCGACTCCAACACTTGTAGATAATCAAGATTTGAGTTTGGAAGGGTGGCTTGTAAATGGTGATGCTATCTCTCAAAATCAACGCAGTCAAATGGCTTTGGTAGTTTCTACCGTTGATGATAAAGACTCAAATGATATGATTGAAAGCGTTGATAATGTTAATATCAAAAAATCTAGCACTTACGAACTCGACCTCAATATTTGTGGCTCTGTGGTGCAAATTCCTAGTGGGTCATATGTAAAAGTTGCTTTTGGCTATCCAGAAGGGTTTAGTTTTGATAGTAAAAATACTACTTACAAACTTTACCACTTCAAGCGTGACTCAAACGGCAATATTGACCGTAGTTCGGCAGAAGAAATAAAAATCACTATGACCGAATATGGTATTGTTGCGATTTTGAATAGTTTTAGTCCGTTTATGTTGGTTGCAACTGATAGTGTGGAAAATGATGCAAAGAGTGTTTATGTTAGAAATGTCAACAACGGTGGTAATTTTGTATCAACTATAAACGAAACCAGTCAAGATGCGGTCGCTTATGTGCAAGAAAACGAAACTTTGCAAATTACAATTAATACTAATACCGACTACCAAATCGACTATTGCTTAGTAAATAAAAAAGCAGTCACTGTTGTAGATGGCAAGATTTCGCTAAGTTATGCAGAATTAGAGGAAAACAACACTGTGGAAATCGCTTATGTTGCTCAAACAGTCGCCGACTTTGAAAGTGCAAATAATATTCAAAATTTAAATAATACATTTGCACAAAACACATCTAGTCAAGGCTTTACACCTGCTCCTGCAAAGGATAGGACTTGGTTTTATG
>CAVBHV010000098.1:0-917 GCA_963595385.1 bacterium | reverse complement strand
TCGCTATTGTGGCTTTGGTTGTTTATGCACGCAAAAAAAGCGCAAAGCAAGCACAAAAAACTAAATAAAGTTTAAAGTTTTGTAGATTTTGATATGAAAAAGATATTTCATGCGAAATATCTTTTTTTTAATTTCTAATTTACTTTGACTTTAAATTCAACCGTGATTGTTGCATTAGGGGCAAGGTCATTAAGACTGAAACCTTCATTTGGCGCATAATCAACTTTTTCTTCACTATTTACTTTTACACTGCCAGTTACAAAAGTTGTACCCTCTGGGATTTCATCGGTAAATAATAGGTTGGTGTTTGTGAGCGTGCCGTTGTTTGTAATCGTAATAGTGTAGGTGATTGTATCGCCTGATTGAACTGCAACTGTGTCTGCTGACTTGTTTATCAAAATTTCGTTATCGACAATGTCTATGCTTGCTTCGTTTGAAGTGATATTGAAATTCTTGTTATCAAGTGTAACGGTAAGTTGCGTTTTGTCGGTGACCGCATTGCTTTCAGGATAAGCGTTTACTTCTATCAAATATGTCATCTCCATTTCAGCCCCGAAACCAGCAATACTTATAGGTAGGGTAAAACCAGCCGTAGGGTCAACATTTTCATATTTTTGAGAACCAATTTCCACCGAGCCTGCCACAAAACTAGCATCGCTCGACAAAGTATCAAGTATGGTGATATCCTCGATTTCTAGGCTAGAATTATTCGTAAAAGTAGTTTTAATTTGCAGTTGGTCCTTGGGTAACGCCCAATTTTTGGAAGATGTTTTGAGTATAACAATATCAGTGCTAACATTTTCCGCCCTATGTGTGTTACTCTTTGTGTTTACATCAACAGTATCGCCACTGTATGTAATAGTAGATTTTAAATTCGCTATGTTTAAAATTGGCATAAATTTTCTCCTACAATATAT
>CAVBHV010000097.1:0-3579 GCA_963595385.1 bacterium | reverse complement strand
ATACTTGACAAAACCCACGATTTTACCCATTTTGTCTATTAAAAACCTCTATTTTAAGGGTAAGCATTGCACACTTTGTTTTGAAATTTTGTAAAAGCGGGGGAAATTGCTTGCTAAATTAAAGGTTATTTTATATAATTAAATTATAGATTTTTGGGGCAAAATAAAAACGGGGAAGTAAAAAATGGAGAAAGAAAACAAGTTAAAACTCAATTACAAGCGTACATTTTATATAGGGCTTGCATTTTTCACGATTTTGATGTTGTGGCAAATCTACAATACTTATTGTCCGCTATTTTTGAGTGATTTTTTCGTTAGGCAATTTGGCGGAACGGTTGCCGACCACTCGTATTTGGTGGGTATAATTATGGCTATGGACAATGTCTTAGCGTTGGTGATGCTTCCGCTTTTTGGGAAATTAAGCGACAAAACAAACACAAAATTAGGCAAGCGTATGCCATTTATCATTAGTGGTGTTTGTTGTGCGGTTGTATTGTTTCCACTGATTCCTATTTTGTTTATTTACAACAAGTATATTTGGATGATTGTAGTGATGGGCTTAATTTTGCTCGCTATGAATGTGTATCGTTCGCCAGCGGTTGCGCTTATGCCTGATATTACTCCAAAACCTCTACGAAGCAAGGCTAACGCAATTATCAATTTCGTGGGCTACCTTGGTGCAATTTTTGCTGGGGCGCTAGCAATTTTCTTCCCAGCGAAACAAGATGAAGTGACAGGGCTACTTACCTACAACGCAAGCACAATTTGGATACCGTTTGTGGCGACCGCTGTATTGATGCTTGTGGCGCTAGTAATTCTGTTATTAAAAATAAAAGAAAACAAACTCGCAAAAGAACTCGAAAGCGAAATGGCTGAGGGTGAACGCCAAAGCGAAACGACCGAGCAAATCGCAGAGGACAAGCCATTGAGCAAACTAGACAAACGCAATTTAATAGTGTTGCTTTTATCAATTTTCTTGTGGTTTTTCGCGTTTAATGCAATCGAAACATTTGGTTCACTCTTTGGTACCAGTTACCTAGGACAAGGCACGGGCTGGTGGGGTACTGCCGTAATCATTATGACCGTGTGTAGTTTAATTAGTTTTATCCCAGGGGGCTATATTGCTGGTAAATTGGGTAGAAGAAATACCGTTTTGCTAGGTCTAGGGCTTATGATTATTTCGCTACTTATAGCGTGCTTTGTATCTATTCCGTGGGTGCTGTATATCTTGATTGCAATCGCTGGTATCGGCTGGGCATGGGTAAATGTAAATAGTTATCCAATGGTAGTCGAAATGGCTAGCAAAAAGACTGTTGGTAAGCTAACTGGCTGGTATTATTCCGCTAGTATGCTTGCGCAAAGTTTGACACCTATTTGTGTTGGTTTCTTCTTTAAAGCGTTAGGTTTTCAATGGTTATTCCCATATGCAACGATTTTTGCGGTAATCGCGCTAATTGTGTTCTTATTTTACAAGCAACCAGCAAAATCTACGACTACCACTCAAATTGAGCAAGAAAGCGACTTAAATACCAATATCGAAACAGAAAAAACACAAAATGCAACTATTGCACAAGAAATTGAACCTAAACAAGAGCAAAAAATCGAAGAACTTGCAACACAAAAGACAAAATCTTTTAATTTGCAAGCAAAAGATACCAAAATTTCACAACAAAAAGAAACAAAGACTATTAAAAAGACTGCTAAATCACCAAAATCTACAAAGACAAAAAATCAGCAAGAAAATCAATAATTTAACACAAAACTTAGGTAAAGGCCTAAGTTTTTGTTTTTTGCGCCTATATTACTTTTGATAAATACTTGAAATTTCCTTTAATTTGGTATATAATTATAGGTAAACTTGTATTATTAGGAGAAAATTAACTATGCAGACAACTTATCGTTCCACTTACTGCAACAATGTGGACAAGAGTATGGAGGGACAAACTGTACGCGTTTGCGGTTGGGTAGCAACAATTCGTGACCACGGCGGTATTACATTTATTGACTTGCGCGACCAAACAGGTATTGTGCAAGTTGTTGTAGAAGATGACAGTATTCTTTCACGCGTTACACGCGAAAGCGTTATCGCGGTAGAGGGTAAGGTAACTTCTCGTGGTGAAAACAATATCAATCCAAAACTTCACACTGGTGAAATCGAAATCGTTACTGATAAATTGCAACTTTTAGGCGCTGTAACTCAGCCATTGCCTTTTGAAGTAGATGAAAGTAAAAAAATCCGCGAAGATGTGCGCACAAAATATCGTTTCTTAGACTTGCGTAACCCTGAGGTTTACGGCAACATTTTGTTCCGTAGCAAGGTAAATTCTTACTTGCGTAACTATATGGAAAGTCTAGGCTTTGTGGAAATCGCAACCCCTATTTTGACCGCGGACAGTCCAGAGGGTGCGCGTGCCTTTTTGGTACCAGCAAGACAACACCCAGGTAAATTTTACGCGCTTCCACAAGCACCGCAAATGTTCAAGCAGTTGCTAATGGTAGGTGGTTTTGACCGCTATTTCCAAATTGCACCTTGTTTTAGAGATGAGGATGCGCGTGCTGACCGTGCGGCGGGTGAATTTTACCAACTTGATATGGAAATGAGTTTTGCTACACAAGAAGATATGTTTGAGTTGGGCGAAAAGGTCTTTTACGACTTATTTAAGACTTTTGGTAAAAAAGAGGTATCGCCTGCGCCATTTAAGCGTATTCCATTTAACGAAAGTATGGAAAAATACGGTACTGACAAGCCAGACTTGCGCAACCCGCTCGAAATTGTAAATGTTACTAGCGTTTTTGAAAACACAGGTTTCAACGCCTTTAAGGGTAGCACTGTAAAAGCAATTGCTGTTCACGATATTGCGGGCAAACCTCGTAGTTTCTATGACAACTTGACCGAAAAAATGGTCGAGGCTGGTAGTAAAGGTTTGGCTTGGATAAAGGTAGAAGCAAATGGCGAATTTAACAGCCCTATCGCAAAATTCTTGACCGATGAGGAAAAACTTGCTCTTTCAACTGCACTAGGTGCAAAAGAGGGTACAAGTATTTTCTTGATTGCAAACAAGCCAAAGACTGCTACAAAATTAAGCGGTATTTTGCGTAACTTGTTAGGCGAAGAGTTAGGTCTTTGTGACCCTAACAAATTTGCTTTCTGTTGGATTACCGACTTCCCTATGTACGAACTCGATGAGGAAGGCAACTTGCAATTCTGCCACAACCCATTCAACAAGCCAAACAAGCCTTGTGATGATTTGACAAAAGAAAACGCACTTGACCTTTACGCAAATCAATTTGACCTCGTATGTAACGGTATTGAATTGCTTAGTGGTGCTGAGCGTAACCACGATGCAAAGACTATGCTCAAACTTATGGAAATTGTAGGTTTGACCGAGGAGCACTGCAAAGACCGTTTTGGTGCTTTGTACAATGCGTTCCAATATGGTGCGCCACCACACGCTGGTATGGCTTTGGGTATCGACCGCTCTATTATGCTTATGCTTGATGAACCAAATGTGCGCGAGGTAATTGCGTTCCCACTCAACAAATCTGCTTACGACCCTCTTATGAACGCGCCTAGTGAAG
>CAVBHV010000096.1:0-3582 GCA_963595385.1 bacterium | reverse complement strand
GTATAAAATAACTTTATTGTCAAAAAATAGTACATATATGGAGGTATGTATGGCTGAATTTAACAACAGCAACGATAATATGACACCTAACCAAAGCGGGCAGGGTGGTGCACCTAATCAAGCCTCAAACCAGCCAGCACAAGGGAGTTCGTTTGCAAATAACCCACAACTTAACGGGCAAAACCGTGGGCAATTTCAGCAAGCCCCTAATATGGGTGGACAGCCAGCGCAACCTCAAATGTCTAGACCTCAGCAACCGCAATTTAACCAAAATGCGCAAAATTTTGCAAATCAAGCCCCTAATAATGGCGCGCAACAGTTTCAGCGACCTCAGCAATCGCAAAATGTTCCGCCACAGGCAGGGCAGGGCCCTGCGGGCGTGCAAGTGAAAAAGACGCTTTCTGAGGAGGACAAAGAGCGACTGCGCAAGGTCAACCGCGACAATGCTGATATTAAAAAGTTAAAAAAGCGTGTAAAAAAGCCAGTTGCCACTGAAAATGCGCGACCTCTTTACAAGGTGCGTAGGTTATATAGTGCCAAAATTTCGCACAGAATGTATTACGAGCATATGCTCGAACTCGCAAGATTGCGTGCTTTGGCGAACGAAGGTGGTAAAAAAGGTGCTGCACTTATCGGTACAGCTGCAAAGAAAACGCGTAACCTTATCGCAACACTTTTGATTGTGTTTGCAATTCTTGCGGTCGTAGGTACTGGTACTTTCGTAACGATTACTTTGCTTAATAACGGTAGTCAAGATTTTGATTTTAAGGGTGATATTGAATTAACTGAGGGCGAGTTAATTAATAAAACAATTTCAAACTATGAATTTGGCAAAGACATTGATATGCCTATCACGGTTAAAAATTCCACGGGTAAAGAATTGTATCTCAATTTGATTATTGATGTTACTCCAAACGAGAACCTTATTAATGCAATAGAAAATGAAAATCTTAACTTTAAAGATTTACAATTTACGCCAATCTACAAAGATGGTTTTAATGATGAAATGTGGACTATTGAAAAATGCGAATATATTGAGACCACAAAAAATGGTGTTGTTGATACACGAACACAAAGGTACTATATGTACTATAATGGCAAAATGTCAACCGATAGTAATAGCGCTAGCAATACCCTCAGTATGATAAAAGGTTACAAGTTTACGCTTGCCGAAACTGCGACAAACCAAGAAAGATGGGTAATTAATGGTCGTGGGGTTGAAGTTAAATTTACTATCAACTATGTTGGCGTTGATGCATATAACAACAACCGACAAGACAGCCGACTTAATAGTTCTTGGTTAAATCCTCCTGAAAATTGGCTAAAAGAAATAGACAAATAATAAGGCGTGTAATTTCTATTCACTTTTTTAGAAATCAAAAAATATATATTAAAAGAGGTATCAAATGAGATATTTAAAGACTTTTTTACCGATGATTTGTATCGCATTTGTGGCTCTTTTTTTTGCAGGTTGTACACTTGTAGCCCCGCACTTGACAATCAACGGCTACAATGTTTCTTGGCAAAAAGTTGAGCGCGCAATAGGTTACGAAGTCGATGTAGATGGGCAAACCTTTACAACGACCGATACTGAGGTAAATTTAATTCGCTTTTTGCAAAAGGGCAGTGTCAATAGTGTAAAAGTAAAAGCGCTCACAAAGAGTTATTTTTACTCAGAATCTGAGTTTTCAAACTCGGTTTCCATTTCTTGTGGCACGAGTAGGCTTGACACTCCGCTAAATCTTGCAATTTCTGCGGAAAACAATACTTACAAATTCACTTGGGACAGTGTGGACAATGCCGAAAACTACTTGCTCCGTTTGGTAGATAGCGAGAATACTGAGCAATTTTTCTACACAACTACAAATTCTTTTGATGCAACGGGGAAAATCACCAGCACGGGTGAAATAACCGCATCAGTTTTTGCATATTCTAGTGATTTGATGAATTATGCCCCTTCGGAGTATTCCGCTTCGGTGGTTTTCAATCACAAGGCGTTGCTTGAAACTTTGCAAAATACCAGCATCAGCAAGTCCGCTAATAGTGTGTACAAATATCAATGGTCTGCTATCAGCAATGCAGATAGTTACAATGTAAATTACTGGACTTCAAACCAAAATAATGGCGAAATCATCAACACAACCGCAAATTCTGTAAATATCAACAAATCGCTTGCTAGCGGTGATGTATTGTTTGCTAGTGTGCAAGCGGTAAGCAACAATCAGTTGCTTGCGCAAAATTCGGCATATTCAAATGTTGATGCATATTTTACCGAAGGCACAAAAAGTGACTATGCAAACAAAACTTATCGTTTAGGCTCGAAAAAATTTGATTTTGTGGCTGATAGTTACGAAGAATTAGAGGCTATCGTGCATTTTGCTTTATATTACCGCATAAACTCGATTGAATTTTACTTCAATTACAGCGGTAACGCTATCAATGAAACGCAAAACGCGCTCGACAGTTACAACGAAATTAAATATATTAATTATGCTTATCCTTACAAAAAAAGTGGTAGTGACCGCTATACTTTGAGTATTACAAAGTATGGTCACCCAAATTACCCTACAAAAGTGGCTAGTGGCGATACTGTTTGCGCTCAAAACGAGTATGTAAAGCCTACTTCATACACCAAAACTCCGCGCAGTGGCGTGTATGATTCGTTTAAGATAAATGCCCGCACTAGCACTATGCTTGTGTATAGTTCGGACCAACTCTATTACGCAATCGAAAAGGGGTGCAAGCCTATTTTCCCAGAGGGGACTTGTCCAGCGCTCGATGCTTACAATCAGGCAAAAACCGTTTTGCGTAGCATAATTGATGATTCGATGACCGATTACCAAAAGGTAGTTGCGATTTTTGATTGGCTCACTTATACTGTAAAATATGACTACAACGCTGCCGATTTGATAGAAGTGTCTGGTATCGGCGATACGGCAGAAATTCACAAATATAGATGCTTTTACATTGAGGGCGTGCTTTTCGACAGTGGGCAAGCGGTTTGTGATGGCATAGGCAAGACTTTTGCACTTTTGTGCGGTATTGAGGGAATTGAATGTTACAAAGTTTCTGGTACTGCAAATGGTGGCGGACACGCTTGGAACAAGGTTAAACTCGACCTCAACAACGATGGTGAGGGTGAGTGGTACGCTGTGGACTCTACTTGGGCTGATTTGACTATTCACTCAAAAGAAGGGAATTATGAAGAAACGCTCAGCCATTCGTACTTTTTGGTGACTGATGCGTATATGCGCAAAACTACTCACATTGAAGATGACCCTTGCACGGATACCGCAAATACTGAGTTTAATTACTACGCCTACACTCTTTATGATGGTATAAATTCGCTATACATTACTAGCGTGCTAGATTTGGAAAAATTCTGCGTTTATATCAAAGCAAATAACCTAAAAAGTTTTGAATTTAAGACTTCACTAAGTGAAAGCGTGGTAAGGACAATTATGAAAGACTATATTTCTGGTTTCACTTACAACAAAAGTACTGCTTATTCAACCGACACAACCTATGTATTTTACACAACAAATTTAAGTTAAATTAATCTCTATACTATATATTATATAT
>CAVBHV010000095.1:0-3628 GCA_963595385.1 bacterium | reverse complement strand
TAATTGCGGTTATTTGTGTGGTAGCCACATTACACAAGCATACTTATTCAAGCGAATGGACGCAAGGTGACACAACACATTGGCACGCATCTACTTGTGGACACGATGTAAAAAATGATGAACAAGACCATGAATATGTAGATGGTAAGTGTTCTGTGTGTGGTTATCTAAAACCAACTGACGGACTTACTTACACATTGTCCACAGATGGCACTTCTTATTATGTATCCGCCGGTAATCAAGTTACGGGAGATGTTGTTATTGCTGGTGTTTATAATGGCAAGCCAGTGATAGGTGTGGGAGAAGGTGCTTTCAGGGCGCATGAAAACTTAACAAGTGTAGTAATTCCTGATAGTGTCACCTATCTAGACACATCTGCTTTTGATGGTTGTAGTGGTCTGACTAGTGTGACAATTGGGAAAGGAGTGCTTAGCATAGAATCTCAAGCGTTTAATAGTTGTAGTAGTCTAATAAGTGTTATAATTCCAAATAATGTAACTACTCTTAAAAATAATGCTTTCCTTTCATGTACAAGTCTAAAAAGTATAGTGATAGGAAGTGGTGTAAAAATTATTGAAGGTAGTGCCTTTGATTGTTGTACGGCTATAACAAAAGTCTTTTATGGTGGAATAACAGAAGCAGAGTGGGATGCTATTGATATCGGTGGAAGTAATTCAAACCTAACAAATGCGACAAGATTCTATTATTGTTCAGAGAACCCTGGTGTAACTACTTCTGGAAAGTTTTGGCATTATTCAGACGATGGCGTTGCAACTCCATGGTATGAATAAGATAAAAAATAACTTTGTTCATAAAACCTGCAAGATTAAATTCTTGTGGGTTTTTTAATGTGGTGTGAAACACTTGCAATACAAGAAAAAGAGCATAATTGCACTTCTTTAATGATTCAAAAATGGAAATTTTTCAGTTTTTAGTCAAAATAATCTAATAAAAAAACGAACCTTGAATAATCTTGGTTCGATTTAGTTTTGGTTTGGTGCGAATGAAAGGTCGTGTAGCAGGCAGGCTTTGCCGTGCCTAGCGGGTTAAACAAAAGAATTTTGTTTAACAACGATATTTGCCTAACGGCAAGTGATATTACTACGCAATGTTATTCGCTTGCGCGAGTGATATTGCAAACTTTGTTTGCAGTGAAGGCAAGTGCAAATATCATATCATTATTTACGCTAGTAAATAATATCACTACGAACGACAGTGAGTAATATCGTTGACCGAATAGGTCAATAGCATTCAAATTTAGAAAGTTAAGCAATATCGGCGAGCGTCCGTTCACGGAAGTGAAGGTTGCACTGCTTTTAGAGCAGTGAGAGAGTGGGACACTCTCACAAGTCCTAAATGAAGCGAAAAGAAAAGACCCGTAGAGGTCTTTTATTGGTGCGAATGAAAGGACTTGAACCTTCACGGTCTCCCACTAGAACCTAAATCTAGCGCGTCTGCCAATTCCGCCACATTCGCATAAATGGTATAAAAATTGTAATTTGTTAACTGCCGACAATTCGCATTGTTTGCTATTTGCAATCGCGGGCGATTCCCCTTGTGCTTTACGGGTGCTAAATTAGTATTACAAATACCAACTAACTACCCGATTGGAGCGGGCGATGGGAATCGAACCCACATAACCAGCTTGGAAGGCTGGCGCTCTACCACTGAGCTACGCCCGCAGATTGCTAAATTGTGCGCAAAAATTTTCATTTAGCAAGAGTAATTATACCATTAAATTGGGCGCAAGTCAACAAAAACGCCTCAAATTTAATCGCAAATTTCTTTTTATTTTGTCTAAAAATATGATTTAAACTTGCAAAATACCGCAACTTTTGTAGGAATTTAATGTTTAGGTGATTGCTATTGGGCAAAAATTGTGTTATAATTAGCAAAAATTACATTAAAAAGAGATTTTATGTTATCGTTAAAAAATATCAAATTTTCCGTAGAAGAAAATGAAAACAAGACAATTTTGAGTGATTTAAGTTTCGATTTCGAGGCGGGCAAAAACTATGTTATCACGGGTGCAAATGGTTGTGGTAAATCGACTTTGGCAAAGATAATTATGGGCATTTACCCGTTAAAATCGGGCAAAATTTACTTTCAAAATCAAGATATTACAGCGCTTTCAATCACTGACCGTGCGCGTGGCGGCATTGCGTTTGCTTTTCAGCAACCCGTTCGTTTCAAAGGTCTAACCGCACGCGATTTGTTGGAACAGGCAAGCGGTGGCACACTCAGCACGAGTATGGCGTGCGAGTATCTTTCAAAGGTCGGTTTGTGCGCGCGAGAATACCTTGACCGCGAGTTGGACAACACTTTGTCCGGTGGTGAATTAAAGCGTATCGAGATTGCGAGCGTGCTTGCTAGAAATTGCCCGCTAAACATTTTTGATGAGCCAGAGGCGGGTATTGATATTTGGAGTTTTAATAATTTGGTAGATATTTTCAAAAATTCAGTTAACGCGAGCAGTACAAATATTATCATCAGCCACCAAGAAAAATTATTCGCCAGCGCAGATGAAATTTTGTTGATTGCCGATGGAAAAATTGCGTTGCACGGGACTCCGCAAGAAGTAATGCCAAAACTAAATAATTTTAGCAACTGCAAAAAATTGAGGGGGGACTAATATGGAGAAAATCGACAGCACACTTTTGGCTGAAATTGCCGACCTACACGGGACTCCGCAAGGCGCGTACAATATCCGTAAAAACGGGCAACTGCTTGCTAGAAATTGCGTGGCGGGGATAACTATAAATACCAAAAAAGACAAACCTGGTATTGATATAATCATCGAGGACAATGTGCAAAACCAAAGCGTGCATATCCCCGTGATTGTGACAGAACAAGGGCTAAATGATTTAGTTTACAATGATTTTTATATAGGCAAAAATTGTGAAGTGCTGATTGTGGCTGGTTGCGGGGTGCATAATGCTGGCACAGCGAAAAGCGGACACGATGGCATACACACATTTTATATCGGCGAGAATAGTAAATTGCGATATGTAGAAAAGCACTTGGGCACTGGAAATAGCGGGGTAGAAAAAGTCTTAAACCCAACAACAGTTGTGCATTTGAGCAAAAACGCACAAATGAAAATGGAAACGATACAACTAGGTGGAGTTTCAAGTGCGGAACGCAAGACAGTAGCGGACCTTGCGGATAACGCCGTGCTAGAAATAAACGAAAGCATACTCACGACCGACACGCAAACAGCGAACACGCAATTTAATGTAGATTTAAACGGCTTTAATTCGCGCGTAAATGTGGTGAGCCGTAGTGTGGCAAAAAATGATAGCAAACAAGCATTTATTTCGAGCGTGAACGGACATAACGAATGCTTTGGCCATGTGGAATGTGATGCAATAGTTATGGACAAGGCGCAAGTTGTTTCGACCCCAGCACTCAAAAATACTGATGCCAACGCAAACCTTACGCACGAGGCTGCAATCGGCAAAATCGCGGGCGAACAACTGGTTAAACTGCAAACTTTAGGTTTGACAAAAGAGCAAGCGGAAAATGTAATCATAAAAGCCTTTTTGCGGAAAATTTAATTTTAAAATACACATTCAATAAATTTTGAGTGCGTATTTTTTATTTTTTAGAAATTTATGCGGTAATTTTC
>CAVBHV010000094.1:0-3685 GCA_963595385.1 bacterium | reverse complement strand
GGCAAGAAGCGTTCGTCAATCAAAGATTATTGAGATTATTAACAAGCAAGAAATTGAAACGCAAGATGAGTTGGTAGAAGCTCTCAAAGATGCAGGTTTTAGCATTACACAAGCAACCATAAGCAGAGATATTAAGGAACTATGTTTATTTAAAGTAGCGGGAGAAAAGAAGAAATACAAGTATGCTTTTGTAGATAATGATGACCGTACTTTCACAACAAAGGCAAATGAAATTTACAAGAGTGTTGTACTATCTGTTGTGACCGTTTCTAATCAAGTCATTGTAAAGACTGTTAGAGGTACAACCGATGCCGTTGCAACCGTAATTGATAGGTTATCTATTACAGCAGTTTTGGGTATTGTAACAGGTGAGGACACTGTACTTGTAATTGCTGAAAGTGAAAATAGCGCAATGCAAATCAAGCAACGCCTAGAAAATATGCTCAACGCTTAGTTAAAATTTTTCACTCAATATGCTATGCTATTTGCGTTATCAAATTTTGTATATATAATATATAGGAATTGAATTGATTAAAAAGTCTTAGTTACGAAGTGAACCCCGTAGGTGTCACTCAGAATAAAAAAGGACTTTTTTCTTTTTTAAAATTTTTTACTTTTTTGTTAAAAATGTTTGCTTTTTCTGTTCGTTTGTTCTATAATATAGATAGAACATTTGTGCGGGGTGCTTATGATAAAAAGTATCGCAATTAAAGATTATGCGTTAATTCAAGAATTACAAGTAGAGTTTGGTAAAGGGCTAAATGTGATTACTGGTGAAACTGGCGCGGGCAAGTCTGTATTCATATCAGCCATAAATTTTGTTTTGGGTGGAAGGGCTGATAAATCAAATATTCGATTTGGTTGCGAGTTTGCTAAAATTGAGGCAGTTTTTGATATAGAAAATAATAAATTAGCGCATCAGGCGCTTGTAGAATTTGGCTTTGATGATGATGATATTTTGATAATCACTCGCAAAATTTCGCAAGACGGGAAAAATGAAATTCGTATGAACGGTAATTCCGTTACGCTAGCAATGCTAAAAAAAGTGACTGCAAATTTGATAGACATATACGGACAGCACGAACACCAGACTCTTTTAAATAAAGATAAGCATATTGATTACATAGATAGTTATTTAGGCGAAAGTGTAATTAAGGCGAAGCAAAGCCTGGGTGAACTTTTATCGCAAAAGCGAGCAGTAGAAGAAAAAATTTCAAGGCTTGGTGGTGATGAACTTTCGCGCGAGCGAGAAAAAGATATATTATCATTTCAAGTTGATGAGTTGGAAAAGGCTGATTTAAAAATTGGCGAGGAAGAGCAACTTATTGACAAAAAGAAGAAAATGGACAATTTCCAAAAAGTATGCGATGCTGTGAAAATTTGTCGCGAGGCGTTAACTGAGGCTACTACAAATAGTGTGGCTGAAAACTGCTATACTTCAAAGAAAATTCTTAGTGGTATTTCATCTATTGACAGTGAATTTGGAGAAATCGCGGATAGATTAGATTCTGTCGAAATCGAAGTGCGCGACATTGCTGATTGTTTGGAAGAAAAATTGACTGAGTTTGATTTTAATGAATTTGAATTTCAAAAAATTGATGAAAGACTAGATTTGATTAAAAGTTTCAAACGCAAATACGGTGCTACTGTCGAAGATATGCTTGCTTTTTTGGAGCAGAGTAAAAATAGACTTTTGGAATTAGATGACACAACTGAATTGTTGGAGCGGTACCAAAATGAGTTGAATGTAATAAATCAAAATATCTTTAATTTGTGTGAAGCACTTACAAATTTAAGGAAAGAGGGTTTTTGTGAACTTTCGCAAAAGGTCTTGAATGAACTAACACAATTAGGAATGAAAAATTGTAGTTTTGAGGCACAATTTACACCTAAAACACCACAAACTAACGGCGCAGATGATATTGAATTTATGTTTTCGGCAAATTTGGGTGAACCGCTAAAACCTTTGGTAAAGGTAATTTCTGGTGGCGAAATGTCACGATTTATGCTTGCATTTAAAGTTGTTATGGGCAATTTGCAGGCGATTGACACAATGATTTTTGATGAGATTGATAGCGGTATTAGTGGAGTGGTAAGTGTTGAGGTCGGTCAAAAAATGGCAAGGCTAGCCAAAACTTCTCAAATTTTGACTATTACGCACTTGGCGACAATCGCTAGTTTTGCGGACACGCACTTTTTGATTGCAAAGAGGGTGGAAAACGGCTCAACTTTCAGTGCCTTAACTGTTTTGGACAAAAACGGGCAGTTGGCAGAAATTGCTCGGCTTGCGGGTGGAGATAGCCAATCAAAGGTTGGATTACAACACGCAAGTGAGTTAAAAGCCCAAGCGGAAACTTTTATATCTTCCATAAAATAACATAATTTACCTATGTTACAAAAGTATAAAATCTATTCTTCTTCAAACACTATTGCGTAGGAGTGTTTACTATGAAATTAGGAAAAATATGTTTTTATACTGCAATTTTTATTTGTTTAATTTCGGCGCTAGTTTGTTGGCTAGTGCCTTTTGATGAAATATTTAATGTTCCCGATGAAGTAATAGTAAATAACAATACTTTGCATAGTGAAGCAAAAAGCAATTTTGGCAGTTTGGTAACGACAAGATACAATGAAAAAAGCGACACCGTTGATTTTTTATTGTTCGATACGGTAAAAATTCATTCAGTAAATGCAATTAATGTAGGTGATAAAGTTTATCTTGGTGGTGACACTCTTGGATTCTCTTATAATGGAAATGGCGTGCTTGTGATTGCAAAGGGGGAAAATGCAGATGAAAATATTATGGCTGGTGACATAATCAAGAGTATCAATGGAACTGAAATTGATAGTGTAAACAAAATCACTGAAATTCTAAATAAAAATGAAGAAAATAATTTTGAAGTTACAGCAAAAATAGTGAGGAAAGGAAATAACATTGAAGCCAAATTAAAGCCCGCTTATGATACATATACCAAAAAGTATAAATTAGGAATTTGGGCAAAGGAGAGTATGAGTGGAATTGGTACGCTGACTTTTATTGACCCAAATACGGGTAGATTTGGCGCGCTCGGTCACCCTATTTTGGAGCCTAGCACAAATACCATATTAGATGTTGGTGAGGGGAAAGTGCATAAATGTTGTGTGCTTGGTGTCAAAAGAGCAATCCGTGGCACCCCTGGGGAATTGAAAGGAGTTTTTGTGCGGAGTAATCAAGAAATGGGGACTGTTGACAAAAACTGTGATTATGGAATGTATGGCAACTTGAATTTGGAAAACAAAATATTTCAAGATAAACAACTGATTGAGGTTGGTGGAAGGCTAACCGCGCACCCTGGCAAAGCCCAAATTTATAGTAGTTTGGACGGGAAAACTATACGCGCGTATGATATTGAAATTATCAAGACAAATTTTCAGTCAGCACAAAGTCCTAAAAATTTGATTTTTAAAGTTACAGACAATAGGCTAATCGAAACTACTGGCGGAATTGTGCAAGGAATGAGTGGTAGTCCTATTGTGCAAGACGGGAAATTGATTGGTGCGGTCACTCATGTATTTGTAAATGATGCGACAAAAGGGTTTGGAATTTACATAGATAATATGATTCAACAATAGCATTTCCATAATAAAAGAGATTTTTTATCTTTACTTATTATAAGTGCCATGCTACGCTCGCAATGACAAGTTG
>CAVBHV010000093.1:0-3699 GCA_963595385.1 bacterium | reverse complement strand
GTAATGAACCTTGATAAAAAAGTATATGGTGCTTCTCAATTGAGTATTACATATACACAAAGTAAAAGTAATTTTACTTATACGAATGGTGATAAAACAGTTAACATTCCGTATGCTAATATTAATGTAGCATTTAAACTTTATTCGACTACGGATAACTCACTAAAGTATAGTGCTATTTTGAATAGTTTAAATAAATCATTGACCAGTAATTTAGATAATGGAGTATATATTATGCATATTGAAGCGCCAGTATATGCCAATTTATCGGTTGCTATAAATGATGTTGAATATAAGCCTAGTGGTACTTGTATGGTAACAATTAGTGATGCTATAAATATTGAGGTTGTATTAAATAGCATCTCTCAAGAAACTTGGTTTAATAATTCGACTACTATATAGTGGTGAGTTGAAGATATGCAACTTTGTAAATATTTTTAAAAAACATAATTCAAATTAGAGTTTGGCTTGTGGACTACATCAAAAATGTGTTCAACTTTTTGGGTGTAGTCCATAGTGTTGAACTCTTTTTTGTTTTACTTTACTGGCTGATTTCGTAAAAATATAATTTAATAAAACTTTTTGTGTATTAAAATTAAAAAATGCATACACTAAGCCTAACAAAAGGAGTATGTATGTGGGAGTTTGAGGTTATTTGTGATGCTGGTAAGCGTGATATAATTGAATACATACAACAAGAATTAAAACCTTTGATAAATCAATATAGTGGAGTAATGGCAACAGCGAACGGTGGCGAAAGAGCCTTTTTGTCTATTGGTGCAAAGATTAACCATATGCCAGTGATAAAAGCAAAGTTAAGGCTGGCTATTTGTGATGTTATTTGCCAAAACATAAAGCAAGATTTTTTGCAAAATAACTTAGACTTGCCTGATAATCAACCACAAATGACAAGCGCTTTTTTAAAGGTTTGTACATATTTTGATAGAGAATTGGAGCGGCAAATCGTTCTTCGCACACTCGAACTTAACACAAAAAGGCTAGATATAACTAGTTTTGTGAGGTTTCGTTTAAATAACCTTATCAAAAAGTGGCAAGAACTTTGTACTCTTGCAAATCAAAATGCAATTACGATTTTGCGGAAAGAAAATTTTGTAGAGTTGCTCAAATTCTTGCTACAAAGCATTGATTCAAAATGCCAAAGTGTAATATTAGAATTGAACGATAAATGTATCATTTACCACGACACAAAGAATGATTTTGATATAATTTCGACTATAAAAGAAAATACCGAGTTTGAGATTTTATCCAAGTTGGTAGAGTTAAATCCATATTTGATAAAAGTACATAGTGGTGAAAATGATGAGGAAATAGTCAGGCTAGTGCGGTTGGTCTTTGAAGATAGGGTCGAAATAGGCTAGAATGTAGTGGCTCAATTCGCCATAAATTGTATTTAAGTGGCTAAAATCACTTGACTTTTTCAGCAAATTTTGCTAAAATAAAATCAAATCATAGTACAAGAAAAGGACAAGTAACTTTAAGTGGCTACCGACCAGAGAGGTGCGCCTAGGCTGGAAGCGCATTGGCAAGGCTTGGAGTGAAACTACCTTTTTGCTATTGCGTTTGTCTTTTGCGTTAAAAAAGAGTAAAGAGTGGCTTAAATTAGTTAAGCAAAAAAGGTGGAACCGCGGGAAAACTCGTCCTTTGTATTCTATTAGATACGGAGGGCGAGTTTTTGCTCTCTATATAGGAGGAAATTATGGAAATTTTTATCAAAGATGGTACAAAATTAGTTGTGCAAGATGGTGCAACTGTTTTTGATGTCGCAAAACAGATTAGCGAAGGCTTGGCTAGAAATGCGATTGCGGGCAAAATTAATGGCAAAATGTGCCAGTTGTCTAGTGCGGTAAAGGCTGACGACTGTGTGGAAATCGTAACTTTAAAAGACAAAGAGGGTATGGAGGTTATGCGCCACTCTACTGCACACATTATGGCGTTAGCGGTTAAGCGTTTATACCCAAATGCAAAGATTAGTATCGGTCCTGCTATTGAAAACGGTTTTTACTACGATTTTGATTTTGAGAATCCAGTTGGGCAAGATGATTTGTCAAAAATCGAAGCAGAAATGGATAAAATCATAAAATCGAAAATTTTGTTTGAGCGTATCGAAGTTACACGCGCTGAGGCGGAAAAAATATTCAGCGACTTAAATGAGCCTTACAAACTTGAAATCTTGCAAGGTATTCCAGAAGATGAAATTTTGACAATTTACAAACTCGGCGAACTCGTTGACTTGTGTCGTGGACCTCACTTGGAGGATATTAGCCTTATCAAGGCGTTTAAATTGCAATCAGTGACTGGCGCATACTGGAAAGGCGATGAGAAAAATAAAATGCTTACTCGTATTTATGGAACTTCTTTTCCTAAAAAGAGTGAACTTGATGAATATCTCACTATGTTGGAGGAGGCAAAAAAGCGCGACCACCGCAAGTTGGGTAAAGAATTGGGCTTGTTCTTCATTAGTGAATACGCACCAGGTATGCCATTTTATATGCCAAAGGGCGTAACGCTTAAAAACGAACTTATTAAATACTGGCGTGAAATTCACAAAAAAGCGGGTTATGTCGAAATTGAGACCCCAACTGCTATGAGTAGGGAGTTGTGGGAAATTTCAGGTCACTGGGACCATTACAGACAAAATATGTACACCTTCAAGGCTGATGAGGATAAAGACTACGCAATCAAACCTATGAACTGCCCAGGGTGTATGCTTTACTACAAGGAAAATATCCATTCATACAAAGACTTACCACTTAGAATTGGTGAGTTGGGTAAAGTGCACCGTAGAGAAGCAAGTGGTACATTGCACGGCCTGTTTAGAGTAAGGGCGTTTACGCAAGATGATGCGCACATTTTTATGCTACCTGAGCAAATTGAGCAAGAAATCGCAAGTGTATTGAAGCTTGTTGAAGATGCGTACAAAGTATTCAATTTGAGTTATGCGCTTGAATTAAGTACAATGCCTGAGGACCATATCGGTGATATTGCTGATTGGGAAAAAGTAGAGGGCGCGCTCAAAAATGCCCTAGAAAATTTGGGCAAAGAATACACTATCAACGCTGGTGATGGCGCATTTTATGGGCCAAAAATTGATATTCATATCAAAGATGCTTTGGGCAGAACTTGGCAATGTGGTACAATTCAACTTGATATGCAGTTGCCAAAACGCTTTGAGTTGTCTTATATAGATGCAGATGGTTCAAAGAAAGAGCCTATTATGATTCACCGCGTTATTTATGGTTCAATAGATAGATTTTTGGGTATAATGACCGAAAACTTTGCGGGCGCGTTCCCATTATGGTTGGCTCCTGTACAAGTGCAAGTTATTACTATTTCAGAAAAGCAAAACGAGTATGCAAGACAAATTCGCGATGCGCTAGATAATGCGGGTATTCGTGTTGCCTTTGATGATAGAAATGAAAAGGTCGGCTACAAAATTCGTGAAGCGCAACTCCAAAAAGTGCCTTATATGGTAGTTTTGGGTGATGAAGAAATGAGCGAAAATTGTATTGCTGTTCGCCACCGCAAGTTGGGTGATTTGGGTAAAATGAGTATTAAGGACTTTATCGCAAGCCTTAATCAAGAAATTGCAACCAAAGAGATAAAATAATTTGTACCGCAAATATCTTGAATTGGAAAGATAATTGATTGAGTTTTTAATATTATTATCATAGATTAATG
>CAVBHV010000092.1:0-3708 GCA_963595385.1 bacterium | reverse complement strand
CGATTACATTGGGTAACTTAATCTAATTTGTTACACTGAATGTGAAGCGCAAAGAGCGCAAATTTTTTCATCAATCAAAATATCGCAGTAGGCGAGTAGTTGGTCTTTTTTGTACTTGTTGTAGTTTTTGAGCCACCAAATAACCAGCGCAATAAATCCGCCCGTATAAAATGAAGAAGCAACTTCAAGTGGTACTTGAAAATTCGCTTTGTGCTTATTTAATTCGAGCAAATCAAGCACAGATGCTTGTATAGTTTCGTACAAAATACTAAGTACGATTTCGTTGGAGTTGTTTTTGAGAATAGCGGTCAACTGCTTGCGATTTTCTTCAATAAAATCAATCACTTCGCGCGCGATACACATATACATATCTTTTGGTGTGTCAAAATCGGTAGTGTGCTGAGTGCGTTCGTAAATATCCTCACGAACTTTACTGAGCATATACGCAAACAAATCATATTTATCGTTAAAGTGTGTATAAAATGTTGTACGATGCACCATTGCTTTTTCGCAAATGTCGTGAATGGTTATTTCATCAATGTTATGCTTTTCCAAAAGAGTCAAAAGCGCGTTTGACAAAAATTTCCTAGTCCTAACAGTCCTTAAATCTTCTTTGTAAATTTCTTTTTCCATAATTCTCTGTCCTTTTATATACAGTTTTTAAAAATTGTCGCAAAACTTACAAATTTTGCAATTTGTAGTGTTATTTCTCTTGCAATTTTTTATATTATATCATAAAATACTACATATATCAAGTTTTTAGACAAATGTATAAAAAATATTTTGCCTAAAATGATATTCTTTTTTTCACTAAAAAACAAAATTAAGGAGTATGTCTAAGATGAAATTTTTTGACAATTTAGCAAAATTTATCGTATCTGCGCGTTGGTACTTCTTTGGCATATTTATGGCTCTCACTATTGCAAGTGCCTTTTTGATACCTATGGTGGGCGTAAATTATGATATGACAAAGTATTTGCCGGAAAATTCAGATACAAAAGTTGCTCTAAAAGTTATGGAAGATGAGTTTGGTGCTAGTGGTACGGCTAGTATTTTGGTAGAAAACGCATCTGTTAACCAAATAGAGCAGTTGAAAATCAAAATTCAAGAAGTTGATGGGGTGGCAAATGTTGTGTTTGATAGCACAAGCGCAAGTTACTACCACGACAACAATGGCCTATTAAAGGTGTTCTTTGAAAATGGAGATTATGCGGAAGAGACCGCTAACGCAATAGCAAGTATTCGTACTGTGTGTGAAGAATATGAGGTTGCGCTGGGTGGCTCTGCGGTCGATGCAACGACAAGTAGAAATGCAATCGGTAGTGAAATGGCAATTATTCTTTTGATTGCTGTCGCTATCGTGTTATTAATCTTGCTTTTGACATCTCGCAGTTGGCTAGAACCGTTGGTATATTTGATTGTAATCGGTTGTGCGATTGTGCTGAATATGGGTACAAACCTAATTTTAGGCGAGATTTCATTTATTACCGAATCAATCAGTACTATTATGCTTATAGCACTAGAAATGGACTACTGTATTGTACTTTGTAGCCGTTTTAGAGAGGAGCAAGAAAAAGGCTTAGCCCCAGTAGAAGCAATGAAAAAAGCGCTTGCTGGCTCATTCCTCGCGATAATTGCAAGTAGTTTGACAGTAATTGCTGGACTTGTAGCGCTAATGTTTATGGACTTTACAATTGGTTTTGATATCGGTGCAGTTTTGGCAAAGGGTGTATTCCTAAGCATTATTGCAGTGCTATTCTTTATGCCTTCTATTATATTGATGCTTTCTCGCGCTTTACAAAAGACAGCGCACCGCAGTTTCTTGCCAAAAATGGACAAAGTCGCTACTTTTGCAAGTAAAACTAAATATGTAATCCCTGCATTATTCTTATGCTTGGTAGTTGCTGGCGTTGTATTGCAAACAGGAGTGCAATTCTCATATGTTGTTGACTCTGCAAAACAAGGTAGCCAACTTCAAATTGAAACATCAAAAATTGAAGATGCATTCGGCAAGCAAAATTCACTCGTAGTTATGGTTAAAAAAGGTGATACTGCTCGCGAATACGAACTTTACAACAATATCGTAAATATCGAAGTAAACGGCGAAAAATATATCAATTCTGCAAGCGGAATTGTTGCTACTCAACTTTACACAAGTTTGAGTAAAAACGACCTAATCAAGACTTACGGGCTTACTGAGGAGGTTGTGACTGACATTTACTCACAATTAAATCGTGCTGAAACTGAAAATGTATATGTAATTGAACTACTCGACTACTTAAAGGAAAATAGTGATACAATCTCAAATATCGCTACTGCAAAACAAACTTATGTAAACAATGTTTATGCTCAATTTAGCGCTATTCAATTTAGTTCAAATACTATAAACTTGTATCAAAATATGACACCTGAAATGGCAAAAGCAGGGTACGGTCTAAGCGACGCAGGCTATGCAACATTGCAAGCAATATATACAAGTATGAATGTTACTACTTTGCCAAACTATGCAGTATTGCAAATCTTGTACGCACAAAATATCGACAATTATCAAGCACAATTACAAAGTTTGATGACCTCCGCGCCATTTACTAGTTTGACAGTAGCGCAAATTGTAGAAAGTCAAAACTTGCCAGAGAGTGTGGTAAAACAAATTTTTGCTACATTTGGCAAGACTGAAAACGAAACAATCATAAATGCACAACTTATTCAAGCATTACACAATGTAAATAGCGAAACAAACAAGACTATTATTCAAACTATCGCTGAAACGACACAAACACAAGTAACTGCTGGTATCGCACAAGCGGAATATGCACGCGGTTTGTTTGTGAGCGAAAACTATTCTCGTATGATTTTTAACCTAAATTTAGCAGTCGATGATGAAAAGGCAGTAAGTTTTATCAATGAATTAAACACAATTCTTGCTGAGTCTGGTTATGAAAACTACTATATTGCAAACAACACAAGCAATATGATGGACACAATGGAAGTATTTAAAACTGACCGAATTAAGACTGATTTAATCACAATTATTGCTATTCTTTTGATTGTATTACTTACATTCCGTTCGTTGAGTATTCCAGTTATTTTGGTGCTTACAATTCAAGGTGCAATTTGGATAAATTTAGGTATCAGCAAACTTGCGGGCGAAAGCGTATTCTTTGTATGTTACTTGCTTGCAATGGCTATTCAAATGGGTGCTACAATCGACTATGGCATCTTGCTTACCGACCGTTATACCAAATTCCGCAAGGACCACAACAAAGTTGATAGTCTAAAAATGGCACTTAATACCTCAATTACTACCGTGCTTACATCTGGTTTAATCTTGATTTTGGCAGCATTTACAATTCATTTTGTATCAAGTACGCCACTTATCTCGGAAATCGGTTTGCTTATCGGTAGGGGAGCATTGATTAGTGTAATCGCTATATTGTTTGTATTGCCTCAATTATTGTTGCTCTTTGATAAGGTAATTGAAAAGACTACATTAAAGCAAAAATTCTTCAATGAAAAAGCAGTTGCCACTGTATTGCCTGCTACTGAAAACGCAAAAGAAAATATAGAAACAGTAGAAACAACTGCACAAAAACCTAACAAAAATAAAAAGGCAAAAAAATCAGCAAAAAATGATGAAAAAATAGCAGAAAATTTAAGCACTACGCAAGAAAATGCAAGCAATGCGCAAGAGGTTGACAATTCGACAGA
>CAVBHV010000091.1:0-3768 GCA_963595385.1 bacterium | reverse complement strand
ATACAATCTAGGTCCTTTGCTATTACCCAACAAAAGTTGATATACAACCTCAAAAAATCTCTTTTGTCGCGCTTTGTCTTGCTCGCCGTTTAACTTAGGAATTTCATAAAGAAGTGCTTGCATTTCATCAGTTGTAAAATCTTTACTTTCGATATTTGATACAAGGCTAGCAATCCACCCCTTTTCTTCATCGTTGAGAGTTGCAAAAAATTCTTTATTTTGTTCCAAAAGCAGTGTGGAAATTGATTCAGGTGAGTAATTTTTGAGCCAGTAACTAATTTTCTCAAACCTTTCGGCAATTTGCTCTTTTGTGCAAGTTTCACCTATTTTGTTAAGCAATTCAACCAACAAATCAAGGTCAAAATTTACAATAGGCGCAAAAGCAGAGATAGTTTGAGCGCTAATAGGACAAGGTTTGTAATCAGGTCTACAAGAAAGAGCCATTTCCATAATGCGTTTTACGACTTCATCACATTCGCCACTTGCGTAACTTGCATACATTCTATCAAATTCGTGGTAAACACGCAATACTTCTTCATCAAGTGAAATTTCAAAATATTTCTCAGGTAAAAATCTAGTATATAGCCACAAAATAATCTCAGGTGAATAAACTTTAAGCATTTCCTCAGGAGGCAAAACATTTCCCTTACTACTACTCATTTTGCCGTTTACACCTTTGATACCCACAAATTCATACCCGCGGTAATAAGGCGATTTGCCACCGTAAATTTTATCTACCATAACGGTTGCAACTTGCGCGCTACCCCCTTCTGTACTGTGGTCTTTACCACCTGGCTCAAAGTTGACATTCTCATATTTCCAGCGCATAGGCCAGTCCACTTTCCACACAAGTTTTGCATTGTGTTGCGTACGCAAATCAATCGTGCCGTGATGCCCACACTTACATTCATAATCAAGCACAGCACCATTTTCACGGTCAGCCACAACTTTTGTAGTGTGCCTACCACATTCGGTACAATACACTTGCACTGGATAATAATGTTCGCGCTCCTCAGCACTTGCATCTTGAGTCTTAAAACTCATCAATACATCATAAACTTCTTTACGCTTTTGCACCGCAGTAATCATACCCTCAGTGTACGCACCGCTAGAATAACGGTCTGCTTGAAAAATGTGTTCAACCTCAACGCCCAACTCTTTTAGAGAATCAATAAAAGGCTGTTGAAAGTGCTTTGCCCAACTTCCGTGGCAACCGAACGGGTCAGGAATACGGTCAAGCGGAGCGGACACATATTTACCAAAACTTTCGTCAATGCCAGCAGGCACTTTACGCAAGCCATCGAAGTTGTCCCAACTAAAAATAAAGCGAACTTTTTTACCCTTGTCACGCAAAGCCTTTGTAACGAACCAACTTGTCACCACCTCACGCAAATTTCCCATATGCACGACACCGCTAGGACTAATACCACTAGCGCAAGTATAAACTTCTTCGTTTGGATATTTTGCAATTACTTGCTCAGCAATTTCATCTGCCCAATACATAATTTATCTCCTAAAATTTAAAATTTGCCCTTAAAAAGGCTACAATATAGGTTTATTTTATATCAAAAAGCATATAAAGTCAAGCCTAAACGCTCACTGAGTGAAAAATTTTATAATTTTGCGTTCTTGCGTAAATTGTGTGCATATTTTTTGTGCAAAAGATACATTTCGCAAAAAATCTACCAAAATGTATGGAAAAAATTTTTATTTTATGTTACACTATGGACACTTAGAATTTTAGACTAGTTTAAGAGCAATGAATTTTACAATTCCCAAAAATGGAGGACTTTATGAACCGTAAAGAAATTTCAGGTTTGACCAAAATCTATGCATTGTCGTTTTTATGCGCAATTCCTATAATTATATTGCTAGATATATTAATCAGCAAATATGTGTCAACCACGGTTTTGACTGTAATTGATGTCATTTTGTTGCTTTTATCTGCGGTAGTTGGATATATAATTGCAGAGAAACGCAAACAAAAAATCGCACGCAAGCGTGAAGAATTTTTAGCAAACAAACAAAAGGAAAATACAAAGGAGTAACTAAATGCCAGCAAAAAAGCCAACCAGTAGCACAGCGCAAGCGCGCAGATTGCCATTTAACCTAGAAGCAGAACAAGCAGTGCTAGGCGCAGTACTTATTAGTCAAGACGCTCCTAGTACCATTCTTACCGAACTCAAAAAAGATGATTTTTACACCAAAGAACACCAAATCATATTTGAAACAATGCAAAAATTATTCTTAAAGAAAAATCACACCTATTTTGACCACATTATACTCACTAGTGAACTAGAAAGCGCTGGGCTACTCGAAACAGTCGGCGGAGTTAGTTATTTAATTACACTTACCAATGTGCTACCAAGTGCCACAAACTATCAATATTATGTCGATATTGTCAAACGCGACTCTACCCTACGCCAACTCATTAGCGCTGGTGGCGAAATTATCGACAATGCCTACGAGAGTGATGACCGCGAAACTGCGCTAGGCTTTGCCGAAAGCAAAATTTACAGCATTTCGCAAACTTCCGACCATTCAAGTTTAGAGCATATCAAAGGCAGTTTGGAAGAAGTAATCAATGATTTTGAGATTTGCTTTCAAAATCCAGAGGCAAAACGCGGTATGCCTACTGGCTTTCCAGGTCTTGACCACTATACAAACGGTTTTCAAAAAGGCGACCTTATCATTCTAGCAGCGCGCCCTTCATTTGGTAAATCATCACTCGCAATCAACTTTGTACAAAATGCCTCAGTAAAATACAAAAAAACTTGCGCCGTTTTCTCACTAGAAATGCCACGCGCCCAACTTTCTAGGCGTATGGCGTGCGGAATTAGTGGCGTAAGTATGGAAAAAGTGTTGCGCGGTGACCTAAACGAAAATGAGCAACGCAAATTTAGACAAGCGGTAAACTTGCTTGCAGAGGCACCTATTTATATTGATGACAACAGTATGAACACACCCGCTGAGATTAAATCAAAATGTTTAAGACTAAAAAACGACCCAGCGTGCGGACTTGATTTTGTAATGATTGACTACTTGCAGTTGATGAATACAGGCGCAAAAGGCAGACAAGAAAGCAGACAACAAGAGGTTAGTGATATTTCACGAAACCTAAAAATTATGGCAAAAGAATTAGGCGTGCCAGTGCTTGCACTATCGCAGTTGTCCCGTGCGGTCGAACAGCGTACAGGCGACCACAAGCCACAACTTAGTGACTTGCGTGAAACTGGTGCTATTGAACAAGATGCCGATATAGTTATGTTTATTCACCGACCTAGCCGATACTCAGACACCAACAAAGATGGCTCGCTCGACCCAACAGAGGCATACTTAATTTTGGCAAAACACCGTAACGGTGCATTAGGCGAAATTCCGCTTGTTTGGGACGGTTCAACCACCACATTTAGAAGTACTGAAAAAGATGCAAATATCGCCAGTCTTGAAAGCACTGCTCCCCCTCCTATTACAGCTGAAAATCGTGAGGCTTTTGAAAAAGTGTCGCGCGAACTCACCGCTATCGAGGATATTCCCGAAGAAGTGTTCAGCGCTCCCGCAGAGCAAACACCACCTCCAGCCGAGTACCCGCAAGATGACTATCAAGAATTACCACCAGAATCTTATGGCAACACTCCGCCCACAACCGACCCCGATGATGAGCCTGACCCGTTGTATGATTAAAAATAAGAGATTGCCCCTTTGAGTACCGTTAGGTACGGAAAGTCTGGCAGAATGATTAATATAAGCAGAATGAGAGGTTTTTAG
>CAVBHV010000090.1:0-3770 GCA_963595385.1 bacterium | reverse complement strand
TTACTAGTGGGCAAATTAGGTTAATAGGCGATGGATTAGACAGGGGGAAAAAGCAATTAATTATAGTGCCTGATAGGTATTCTCTTACTATGGAAAAACGCGTGTTGCGCGAGTTAAATTTAAAGGCTACATTTGATATTGATGTGGTAAGTTTTGCACGCCTAGCAAACAAGGTTTTGACTCGTGTGCAGGCGCCACAAATTTTGTCTAGTTTGGGTGCTACAATGGTAATTGAAATGTTGCTTACAATTCACGAACGCGAATTGGTTTGTTTTAGAAATACTGCCAAAACTATCGCATTTGCAAGTGTGCTTTTTGACTCTATTGCGCAACTCAAAAGTTGCAAAATTACGCCTATTGATTTAGAAAGAAATATTGACAATTTGCGCAATTCAGCGTTGAGATTAAAATTGAAAGATATTGCTTTGATTTATAAATACTACGAGGAATTTTTATCTACTCAGTATATGGACAGTAACAACCGTTTGCAACTTTTAGGTAGGGAAATTGCAGATGGGCAAGATTTTGAGGATTGCGATATTCATATTTGCCAGTTTGATAATATTACAGAGCAAGGACTAGACTTGATAAAAATTTTAGCACAAAAGGCAAATTCAATTAGCGTAGGGCTTCTTTTTCCAAATAAAGAGCAAAACAACAAAGAATGTTACACAAAGGAATTAGCAAATTATATTTTGCCGTTGGCTGAAAATTTAAATACTACGCCAGATTATATTGAAGTCGCAAATACTTTGCCTCAATTTAGCAAGCATATTCTTGATAATCTTATGTCTATCAAGCCAGATACTACTGAAATTACTCCAAACAACTTAAATATTTATTCAGCCTCAAATGTAAATAGTGAGGTGGAGTGGATAGCAAAAGACATTTTGCAAAAAATCAAGCAAGGTGCGCGATTTAACGAAGTCGTACTAAATTGTGCAAGTTTAGAAAATTATGCACCTGTGATAAAGAGAATTTTTGATAAATATAATATTCCGTTTTGGGCTGATTTGCCATTTAAACTTGCAGACAGTGAGGGGGCGAAATATTTGTTTACTGCTCTTGATTGCGTGCAAGATAATTTTCAAGTTAAAGATGTTTTGCGTTTTGCAAAAAATCCGCTTACGGGCTTATCGTTACAAGATTTTGCAATTTTTGAGAATGTAATAAAAAAATATGGTATTGTTGGCACTCGTTTTATGGACACGACCAAACCAGAATTTCCAGATGCTGAATTTGATAAATATTTAGAGATTAAAGTCTTTATGCAACAGCTCTTTACCTTGGCAAAAAATATTCAAGGAAGTATCACAATAGCAGAGATGATTTCTGCAATTCACAATTTTTTTGAAGAAACCGAGTTGCGTGATAATCTCAGTGGAATGGCTCAAAGTTTTGAGGAACAGGGTGATTTATTAAAACAAAGCATAGCAAGGCAGAATTTTGATAAATTAGATACCGTTTTGCGCCAAATGCAAGAGATTTTGGGGCAAATGGAATTAAGTTTTGATAATTTTTGCAAAATTTTTAGAGCGGGTGTGGCTACTGTCACCATTTCGCCGTTGCCTATGAGTGTAGATTGTGTGTATGTGGGGCAAAGTTTGCAAAGTGTGTTTTCGCGCGCACCATACTATTATATTGTGGGTGCTGTGGAGGGCAGTTTGCCAGCGTGGGTAGCAGATGCTGGTTTAATTGCAGACTACGATATTGCTGAGTTGGGTGAAAACGCAGTAAGGCTAAGCCCTACTATTAGGCAAGTGAACGCAAGAAGTAGGCTAAATGTTTTGCAGAGTTTTGCAATGGCTGAAAAAGAACTTATGGTGACTTACCCAGTAAATAGTGGTGGGGAGAAATGCGAGCCAGCGGGAGTAATTTCTTCCTTGCAAAAAATCTTTACCTTCAAAGGTCAAAGTGTGCCTATTATCACTCTTAGTGAAAGGTTGTTAGATGATAGCGCATTTGGTGGAGAAGTTGGTCGAATTGCGTTTTTATGGGTAAACAAAGATGAGTGTTTGCAAGAGGTAATTCGCGAATTAAGCGATGTAAATAGTACGCTAAATCCAAAAATTTTAGCCACGGCTTGGCAATTTTTATCTCAAAATGGATATGGTGATGTTCTAAATCAAGTGCTAAAAAATCTCAACAATCAAAATGATATTACTCCTTTGAGTGACCCTAAATCAGTATTTTTTACTGAAGATAAGGCAAAAGTTACTCAAATTGAAAAGTTTTTTGAGTGTCCTTATGCGCATTTTCTTACATATGGTTTGCGCTTGCAACAAAAAAAGACAGCAAAGCCAGAAGCAGTAGATATTGGTAACATTTTACACGCGGTTTTTGAAAAATTTGGCAAAATGTATCGCGCGCACGAAATAAGCGATGCAGAGATTGAAAAGACTATTCCGCAGATTTTTAGAGAGGTTTTGAAACAAAAGCAATTTAGTCACATTATGTATGCGGGGCAAAGCACGACCTTGCTTGCTTCTTTGGAGCAAGAAGCAGTGCTAGCGTGCAAGGCTATTAGTTATCAACTGCGACATGGCGAGTACAAGATAAAATTTGTTGAAACAAGTTTTGGTAGCGAACATTTTGCAAAAATACCAGAAGTTGCAATTATTAATACCACAAAACGAATAAAGATTAACGGGAAAATTGACCGTGCCGATATTTGCGGGGACAAATTGCGAATTGTGGACTACAAGACTAGTAAGGCAAGTGGAACTTTTAGTTTATTAAATTTCTATTTGGGCAAAAAAATTCAGTTATTTTACTATATGCAAGCGATTTTAGCGGATTTGGGCTTGCAAGCGGGAGGGGCGTATTATTTGCCAGTACACCGTGAATACAGTGATGAAAATTCTACACTATATAGTAGTTACAAATTAGATGGAGTATCGCTCTATACGCCAGCAAATATGCTTGCACAAGACAATCAAGTAAATTATGAAAATCCAAAAAGCGATATAGTTAATTTTGCGATTAGCACTTCAAAAGAGAATGTTGCAAGCGGTGCGATAGAACTAAAAAAGAACAGTCTAGGCGCAAGTGATGAGCAATTTAAAAATCTTCTTGAATACGCAAAATGCGTGCTAGAAGGTGCTATAAATGATATTTATGATGGAGAAATTAGTCCGCTATTTGTGGGGCAGGCGTGCGATTATTGCTCATACAAATATATTTGTAGAAAAGATGTGCTTGCGAGTGTTAAAGAGCGAGCAAGTAATTTTGATGTAAAAATTGAAAGTTTTGATTTAGGAGAAAAAGATGCCATTTGATGATAAACAAACACAAGCGATTGAAACAAAAAACAAAGATATTTTGGTTTCCGCTGGGGCGGGTAGTGGAAAAACAAGTGTAATGATTGAACGCATTGTGCAAAATATAATTGCAGGTGAAGTGAATGTTACCGAACTGCTGGTGGTGACTTTTACAAATGCCTCAGCAAGTGAAATGCGACTTAGGTTAGAAAAGGCGTTAAACGACAAGTTAGCCTCAAACACGCTTGATGAGGCGCAAAGTAAGCGTTTGCGCGAGCAAGTTGAGTTGTTGGGACAGAGTGATATTTGCACCTTGCACAAATTTTACCAAACTATCATACAAAAATATTTTTATACCGTTGACCTTGACCCTTCTTTTGTGATAGGTGATGAGAGTGAAACGGCAGTTTTGCGCGCGCGTGTTTTGGAGGAGTTGTTTAAAGATTGTGAGGCAAAAAAAGACGCAAACTTTACACTGCTTGCACACACTTTTGATGATAAGCGAAATTT